>JAFAHH010000116.1 GCA_019237355.1 Acetobacteraceae bacterium
GGTCGAGGTCGTCCGGCGTGAAACCGCGCCCGAAGGCAAGCTCGATCTGTTGGTAACGATCGATTTCCGGGTGAACACGACGACGTTGTTCTCCGACATCGTGCTGCCGACAGCGACCTGGTACGAGAAGGCGGATCTCAACACCAGCGACATGCACCCCTTCATCCATCCGCTGCAGCCCGCGGTGGACCCGGTCTGGGGTGCGCGCACCGACTGGGCGAGTTTCCGCGGCATAGCGGAGGCCTTTCAGCGCCTTGCCCCCGGGCAGCTCGGTGTGGAAGAGGATATCGTGCTCACGCCAACCTTGAAGGATACGCCTTCCGAGCTGGCGCAGCCCTATGGCGGCGAAGATTGGCGGCATAACGGGGCCGAGGCAGTGCCCGGCCGGACGATGCCCGCCATTACCGTCGTCACCCGCGACTACCCGGCCACCCATGATCGTTTCACGAGTGTCGGCCCGCTGCTGGACGAGCGGGGCAATGGCACAAAAGGCATAGTTTGGGATACCAAGGAGGAGATTGCACGGCTCCGCTATGTCAATCCGCCGGAGCAAGCATCGTCGGACCGGCCACGGATGCGTGCCGATATAGAGGCGATCGAAGCGGTGCTGACTCTAGCGCCGGAAACCAATGGCCATGTGGCGCTGAAAGCCTGGCAGGCGCTGTCGAAGATCACCGGCCGTGATCATACCCATCTGATTGCCCGGCGGGCCGAGGAGAAGATCGAGTTCCGCGACATTGCCGCGCAGCCCCGGCCCATTCTTACTTCGCCGGTTTGGTCCGGGATCGAGAGTCACGAGATCTCCTACAATGCTGGCTGGACGAATGTGCATGAGCTGATCCCGTGGCGGACGCTCACCGGGCGGCAGGAAATCTACCAAGACCATCCCTGGATGCGCGACTTTGGCGAAGCGTTCGCCACCTACCGGCCGCCCATCGATACGCGCTCCATCTCGGAGGAGCTGTCGAAGCTGCACGATAACGGCAACAAGCCGCTGGTGCTGAACTTCCTCACGCCGCACCAGAAATGGGGCATTCACAGCACCTATACCGAAAATCTGATCATGCTGACCCTGGCACGGGGGGGACCCATCGTTTGGATCAACGAGACCGACGCTGGCGAGGCTGGTATCGAGGACAATGACTGGATCGAAGCTTTCAATCGCAACGGCGCGCTCGTCGCACGCGCCGTTTTCAGCCAGCGCATCCCGCGCGGCACGGCCTTCATGTATCACGCGGCGGAGCGCACGGCCAATGTGCCGGGCAGCGAGATCACGTATAACCGGGGCGGCATTCACAATTCGGTCACACGGGTGGTTATCAAGCCGACGCATATGATCGGCGGTTACGCCCAGCTTTCTTTCGGATTCAACTATTACGGCACGGTGGGCTCAAATCGCGACGAGTTTATCGTGCTTCGCAAAATGGTGCAGGTCGATTGGCGCGACCGGCCCCTCGCGGAGAAACGGCCTATCATGCGCGCCGAGGAATCGACCCGCCTGGAAGGGACACGCGTATGAAAATTCGTGCGCAGATCGGCAAGGTTCTGAACCTGGATAAGTGCATCGGCTGGCCACACCTGCAGCGTGACCTGCAAGCAGGTCTGGACCACGCGGCAAGGCATTGAATATGCCTGGTGGAACAATGTGGAGAGCAAGCCGGGTGTGGGTTATCCGCGCGATTGGGAGAACCAAGAGGCTGGCGCGGCGGCTGGGTGCTCGGCCGGGGCGGCGAATTGCGGCCCAAGACGGGCGGGAAATGGCGGATTCTAGCCAAAATCTTCGCCAATCCCGAGCTGCCGGAAATCGACGACTACTACGAGCCGTTTGATTTCGAATATTGCTATATTCACGGCGTTCCGGAAAGCGAAGCAGCGCCGACCGCGCAGCCGGTTTCAATCATTACCGGCCAGCGCATGGACAAAGTGCGCTGGGGGCCAAATTGGGAGGAGTCGCTCGGTACCGAGTTCCGCAAACGTGCCCAGGATTACAATTTCGCCGATGTTGAAAAGGAGATTTACGGCCAGTCCGAAAACAGCTTCCTTATGTTCCTGCCGAGGCTGTGCGAGCACTGCCTCAACCCTTCCTGCCTCGCCGCTTGTCCCTCGGGTGCGATCTATAAGCGCGAAGAGGACGGGATCGTTCTGATCGATCAGGAGAAGTGCCGCGGCTGGCGCATGTGCGTGACCGGCTGCCCGTATAAAAAGGTCTATTACAATTGGCATACGGGTAAATCGGAGGAGTGCATCTTCTGCTACCCGCGCATTGAGAGCGGACAACCGACCGTCTGTTCGGAAACTTGTGTCGGCCGCATCCGGTTTCTGAGGGTCATTCTTTATGATGCCGACCGGATCGCCGAGGTTGCGTCGCGTATCAACCCGCAGGACTGTTACCGGGCACAACTAGATATTTTTCTCGACCGTTGCAATCCCGAGATAATCGAGCAGGCCCGGCGAGATGGCGTGCCCGATACCTGGATCGAGGCCGCCCAGCGCTCGCCGGTTTACAAGATGGCCTGCGAGTGGAAGATCGCGTTCCCGCTCCACCCGGAATACCGGACCGTACCGATGGTGTGGTACATCCCGCCGCTCTCGCCGATCCAGGAAGCGGCGGACGCAGGCGTCATGGCCACGCTCGACGGCATTCCCGATGTGGATAGCCTGCGGATCCCGATTCGTTACCTTGCGAACTTACTGACTGCTGGGGCCGAGGAGCCGGTCCGCCGGGCGTTGCGCACCTTGCTTGCCCTGCGCGCTTATATGCGCCGCCGTAATATCGAGGGCGTTGCCGACCCATCGCTGCTGGCGCCCGTCGGGCTGAGTGAGGCAAAGGCAGAGCAGATGTACCGGATCATGGCGATCGCGAATTACGAAGACCGGTTTGTCATTCCGACCAGCCCCAAGGAGGTGGCCGAAAATGCCTACGACCAGCGCGGCATTGCTGGGTTCCACTTCAGCCAGATGACTTCGCAGGGCAATACCCGCTTCATGCTATGGGGTCAGGATACGGAGAAGACCCGGGGCGAGCGCTTCCCGCTTTCGGTGAAATAGCCATGCTGGCCTGCAAGGCGCTGGCCGCGCTGCTGCTTTATCCCGATGCAGAGCTGATGGCCGCACTGCCCGAGATTACCGTATTGCTGCGCGAGGCCAGCTTACCGGCGCGTGAGAAAGCGGCGATTGTGCGCTTCTGCGGGCAGCTCGAGCGACTGGATTTGATGGCGGCGCAGAGCGCGTACGTATCGCTGTTCGATGGCGTACCCTCGCTATCGCTCTATCTGTTCGGGCATGTGCATGGCGACTCGCGCGAGCGAGGCCAGGCAATGGCAGATTTGGTCGAGGATTACCGGCGCGCCGGGCTCGTCCTGACCGGTGGCGAGCTGCCCGATTTTCTGCCCGTCTTTCTCGAATACGTGTCCTTGCATCCGGCTGAACACGCGCGCGCGCTGCTGGCCGAAATCGCGGATATTGCGGCGCTGCTGGCCGGGCGGCTGGAGAAGCGGGGGAGCGGCTACGCCTCGGTGATGCGCGCGATCGAAGCCCTAGCGTGCCGCCCGGCCAACCGCGAAGCGGTAGAGGCGCGGCTTGCCGGGGACAAGCCCGACGATACGGCCGAGGCGCTCGACAAAGTCTGGGAAGAGGCCCCGGTGAGTTTCATGGAACCCGCAGCGGGCGGGACCGAGTGCCCGAAGGCGGCGGCGATCGTGGCGCAGTTTGAAGAAGGCGTTGCGGGCGGCCGGAATGGGGGGAGGAGGAAGGCGTAATGGACTGGCTCAATCAATTCCTTTTCGGTTTCTACCCTTATCTGTGCATGATCGCCTTCTTCCTGGGGAAGGGCGCGCTTCGACCGTAGCCAGTTCACCTGGCGCAGCCAATCGAGCCAGTTCCTACGGCGGCGCGAGCTGATCTGGGGCAGCAATTTATTCCACATCAGCATCCTCGGCCTGTTCGTGGGCCACACTTTTGGCCTGTGACGCCACCGGAGGTCTATCACGCCCTGGGCCTTTCGGTGAAAGGCAAGCAGATCTTGGCGATCATCGCCGGCGGGCTGCTCGCATCGCTCGGCGTCATCGGCGGCGCGCTGTTGATTCATCGCCGACTGGCTGATCCGCGCATCCGGCAGACCAGCAAGCCCACGGACATTTTCATTTTACTCTTCATTTATTTCCAGCTTTGGCTTGGAATCCTCACCATTCCGGATTCGCTCGCCGATCTGGATGGCACCTATATGCTGGTGCTCACCGAATGGGCACGCAGTATTCTGTTATTCCGGCCGGGTTCGGCGGAGCTCGTGAATGGCGTGCCCTGGCAATATAAGGTGCACCTGGTCAGCGGTATGACCTTGTTCTTCCTGGTGCCATTCACCCGTCTGGTGCATGTGTGGTCGGCGCCGATCTGGTTCTTGGGCCGCCCTCGCTGGCAGATCGTCCGCCGTAACGCCAACATCGCGAACCGGGGCGTCTGAGATGCGCCGCGCGGCCGGGCTGGTGGTTTTGACGATGGTCCTGGC
>JAFAHH010000118.1 GCA_019237355.1 Acetobacteraceae bacterium
CGGTCAGCACTGGTGTGGCGGTCACGGCGGCGCCAGGGCGCAACGCTTCCATTCCCTGCACGATGACCTGCTCGCCGCCAGACAGGCCGGCATCGACAACGGCGTCCGGCCCCCTTTCCCCGCTAACCTTGACGTGGCGGATTTCAGCCTTGCCGTCCTGCACCACAAACACGTAAGCGCCTTCCTGGTCGGCGAGCAGGGCGGCCTGCGGCACGAGCACCTTCTCCTCGTGCTTGCCGCCCTGCACCATCACGCGAACGAGCTGGCCATCGATCAGCACCCCATCCGGGTTCGGAATCGTTGCACGCACAGTCACGGCGTCGGTGCCCCGATTTACCATCACGTCGAGAAAGTTAATCACGCCGGGCTTATCGTAAGTGGAGCCGTCAGAGAAGCGGATCGTTACATTGATCTTATGGGCAGCGCTCTCCAATTGGTTGCGCTGGACATTCAGAATCTCCCGCTGACTCACCGGGAACGTGACGTACATCGGATCCTGGCTGACGATGGTGGTCAGCACGCCGCTATCGGGCCCGACCAGATTGCCCTTCGTCACGTTGGTCTTTCCGGCAATGCCCGTAATCGGCGACTTGATTTCGGTATAGCCCAAATTGATTTGGGCCGTGCGCAGATTGGCGTTCGATGTGATCACATCGCCCTGGGCTGATTTTTGCTCCGCGACACGCTTGTCCCGCTCGGCCACCGAGACAGCGCTCGTCTTTACCAGCTCTTCGGCCCGCTCCGCCTGGAGCGTCGCATTGGTGTACGCGGCTTGCGCGCGCAGCACTGCGCCTTGGGTCTCCTGCACGGTTGCCTGGAACGGCGCTTGTTCGATTCGATAGAGAAGATCGCCCTCCTTCACCCGGTCGCCTTCCTTGAACAGCACGGCGTCGAGATAACCGCTGACGCGGGCGCGAACCTCAACACGCTCGATCGCTTCGATACGGCCGACGAAATCCCCCGACCGCGCAACCGGGGCCTTCTCGGCGGCCACGACGCCGACGGGAACGGCAGCTTGGGGCGGGGTTTGGGCATAGAGGGGTGTTGCCAAGAGCAGGCTGGCGAGAGCCGCGAAAGTAGCCAACCGATGTCTCGGCGGGAGATCAACACCGTGCCCGGTTACTGATAACGGCCTGCGCCATTTCGATCGATTAGCCATGAATGTGCCCCCGCAATAGCCTGCCCGTTAGGCTGGATAGTGTCCGTTCCGGGCGCCGCAGCATTGAGCTGCGGGTCAAAACGCACCGGAAATTGGTGCTGCAGCCGCATCTTTCAGGCGACTCACGCGTGCTATGGCTTGCATCAGCGCGGCCAATCCATTTTGGACCAAAGCAGACTCCGGTGCATCGATTCAATCATTGCACGATAGCCGTGCTGGCGCAATCGTGCTCAAGTTCGGTTAACATGACAAAGCGGCGGCTGTACCCGACTTGAACGGGCGCGTAGATTTATACGCACGGCGAACACAACAGAGACTTTTGGGTGAGAGAATTTATGTCAGGCAAGCCGAGTTTTTCGACGCCAGGGTCGCCCCGCAGCACCTACTTTGGTTCTTTCTGGGCTGGTCACCGCCGATTGGAGAGGCACGCCGCGACACTGGAGCGCTCGCGCAGCTCCGCTCCGCCGGGAATGATTTCGCTGGTATTGCTGATGCTTGTTGGTGGTTGTGCCGGCCCGGTCCGTCAGCCTGCCGTTCCGGCGCAGTTGACCGAGCAAGTAACGGTTCTGGGGATTCCAAACGCACGTTTTTGGGCTGATACAGACGGACCCGCAATGGTGCGGGAAGCAATCGAAGCGATGGCCCGGGAGCGCCGGGCGGCTGGAGAGGCTGCAAGTCCAGGCCAACCGCTTCCCCCTGCAAATTATTTGGCGCTCTCCGGCGGCTCGGATAACGGCGCCTTCGGCGCAGGATTGCTCAACGGATGGACCCAGACTGGCACGCGGCCATCCTTCAAGCTGGTGACCGGCATCAGCACTGGCGCGCTGATTGCGCCTTTTGCGTTCCTCGGGCCTGGATACGATCAGCAGCTCCGGCAGCTCTATACCGGCATCGGTCCGCGCGATGTCTATGAGCGACGTTCATTATACACTGTCGTGTTCAGTGATGCGTTTACCGACACCGCTCCACTTTTTCAATTGATCTCGCGTTACGCCAATGAGGACATGCTCGCTGCGATTGCGCGCGAATACGCCCGAGGGCGGTTGCTGCTGATCGGCACCACCAATCTCGACGTCCAGCGCCCAGTCATTTGGAATATCGGCGCCATCGCCGCGAGCGGAAAGCCGGGTGCACTCGACCTGTTTCGGAAAATCCTGCTGGCTTCGGCCTCGATTCCCGGCGCGTTCCCGCCGGTGCTCATCGATGTGGCAGCTGGAGGCCAGCATTATCAGGAGATGCATGTCGATGGCGGTGCGGTGGCCCAAGTATTTTTGTACCCAGCCCAGGTTGGTGTCATCGGCAACAAGCGTGAGGCATTTCCCCGTGAACGCCACGCCTATGTGATTCGTAACGCGCGGCTTGATCCTGAGTGGGCTTCGGTCGACCGGCGGCTGCTGAGCATCACGGGGCGAGCGATTTCCACGATGATTTACTACAGTGGCTACAACGACGTTGTGCGGATTTATTTCACCACCCAACAGGATGGGGTCGACTACAACCTGGCCTATATTGGGCGCGACTTCACCACTGAGCGGCGACAGGATTTTGACCGAGCCTATATGCAGTCACTTTTCGACTATGGTTACCGGCAGGGCCGGTTTGGCAACCCCTGGCGCAAGGCACCGCCCATTATCGAAGAGCCAGACGGAAGGGAAATGCTGTCGCCCGAAGTCACTCCCGGCAACAAGCCCGTCACATCTCAATCGGAGCTGTCAGCAAGACCAGCACAAAGCGAGGTGCGTCAGACGGCCACGAATTAGAGAACGAGATGTACCAGAATGCCGCCCTTCTGGCTGGTTGCATGCTCCTCTACAGCGCGATCGCTGGCCGGGTCGAGCGATCCTGGATCAGCGGGCCGATCCTGTTCACTTGCGGCGGCCTGCTGCTCGGACCCCATGTCTTGGGCGTGCTGTCGCTCGATCTAGCAGCCGATGGATTACGGAGGCTCGCAGAGCTCACGCTGGCAATGGTATTGTTCACCGACGCGGCCAACGCGGATCTTGGCATTGTCCGGCGCAACCTTGCTATCCCGGAACGGCTTCTGCTGATAGGCTTGCCGCTCACGATCGTGCTCGGCTTCGTAGTGGCGCGAATCGTCTTCCCCTGGCTTGCCGCTTTGGAAGCCGCCTTGCTCGCGGCGATGCTGGCGCCCACCGATGCGGCGCTTGGTATGCCTGTGGTATCCAATCGCGCGGTGCCTGCTTCGATACGGGCGGCACTGAACCTGGAAAGCGGGCTGAACGACGGGATTTGTGTTCCGGTCGTGGTCATCCTGCTCGACCTCGCCGTCGGCACGCAGATCCAGGGCAGCACCATGGCGCATATGGCACGCGTGGTGGCCGAGGAGATCGGTATCGGCCTAGCCACTGGCCTCATAATTACGGCCTGCACTGTCCGGTTACTCCGGGTTTCCGACCGGGCTGGCTGGGCGAGCGACCGCTGGCTTGAAGTTTCGGCGGTTGGGCTCGCTGCGGCCTGCTTCGCGGCCGCGCAAGCAATTGGCGGTAGCGGGTTCATCGCCTGCTTCACCGGCGGGCTCTTGTTGAGCGCGCTTCGCGGCGAGCGGAAGCACGAGCTGTTGCGGGGTGCGGAAGCTACCGGCGAGTCCCTCGCGCTGCTGACCTGGGTTGCATTCGGCGCTTCCGTCATTGGCGAGGTTCGATACCATTTGACCTGGCCGGTTGTCCTCTACGCCGTGCTGAGCCTCACCCTGATCCGGATGCTGCCGGTTTTCATATCCCTCGCTGGTACAGGAATGAGCGTTGCAGAGAAGCTGTTCATAGGCTGGTTCGGCCCGCGAGGGCTCGCCAGCATCGTGTTCGGCATCATCGTTCTAAACGAAAAACTACCGGGTAACGACACGATGATGGCTGCCGTGGTCTGCACGGTGCTGATTAGCATCGTCGCGCATGGCATGACCGCCACTCCCCTGGCCGGAGCGATGGGCGCGTTCCACGGTAGCGGGACCGAGCCACAGTCCCTGGCGGCCGGTCCTGAGGCGTAATCACTGCGGCGCTCAGCATTGGTTCCTTCCAAGCACAGGGTGCGTAACGAACAACCGGAGAGCAGGTCATGAATGAATCCAAGCCGGAACCCCTGGCCGGGTGGTCAATGCCGGCTCGTCATCGCTCAAATTCGCCGTCTACGAGGGTGCGCAATGTATCCTCTCCGGCCAGATCGACGGGATCGGCGTCCGCCCTTCGGCCAAGGCCAAAGGAGCGGATGGGCAGTCGATCGCGCCGCCCGATTTGGGTCCGGAACCGCCGGCCACCCCGGCCGATGCCCTGCCGGGCCGTGCTTGCTTGGGGCAGAACGCATTTGGGCGGGCGCCGCCTCGACGCCCTAGGCCACCGTGTGGTGCATGGCGGGATGAATTACTCCCGTCCCGAGCGCGTCACGGCGGAGCTGATGGCGGAACTCGAAGCACTCATCCCGCTGGCGCCGCTGCATCAGCCATATAATCTGGCTCCCATCCGCACAGCCGTCGCGGCAATCCCGAGCTGCCGCAGGTCGCCTGCTTAGATACGGCGTTTCACCGAAGCGTGCCGGAAGTCGCGGAGGCCTTTGCGCTCCCGCTGGAACTCCATCGGGAAGGCGTCCGGCGTTACGGCTTCCACGGCCTTTCGTATGAATACATGGCCTCTGTACTGCCCGAGGTAGCGCCGGATATTGCGGGTGGCCGGGTGGTCGTGGCCCATCTCGGTAACGGCGCATCCTTATGCGCGTTGCGGGACCACTTCCGTCGCGACCACGATGGGCTTCACCGCCCTCGATGGCCTACCGATGGGCACGCGCTGCGGCCAGCTCGATCCTGGGGTCGTGCTGTATTTGATCGAGCAGAAGGGGATGAAACCGCGGGATGTGGAGGGCCTGCTATACCGGCAGTCCGGAATGCTTGGCCTGTCGCAGGTATCGTCGGATTTCCGGGATCTGCTGGCGAGTAACGATCCTCATGCACAATTCGCGATATCGGTATTCTGCTACCGGGTGGCGCGGGAGATTGGTTCACTCGCGGCCGCCCTTGGGGGCTTGGACGGGATCGTATTCACGGCGGGCGTGGGCGAGAACGCCGTAGCCATTCGCGCGGCGATCTGC
>JAFAHH010000148.1 GCA_019237355.1 Acetobacteraceae bacterium
GGAAATACGCCCTTGCCGTATTTCACGCCCTTCGCCTTGGCTTCGTTTTCCGTGAGCCCCGCCCACGCGACCTCCGGATCGGTGTAGGCGACCGAGGGAATTACTTTCACATCGAAAAAGCTGTTCCTTCCGGCTGCCACCTCGGCGGCAACATGACCTTCATGCACCGCCTTATGCGCCAGCATCGGCTGGCCCACGATGTCGCCAATCGCGAAGATATGCGGCACATTGGTGCGCTGCTGCTTATCGACCGGGATGAATCCCCGCTCATCAACCCGGATGCCCGCATTCTCCGCGCCAATTACCTTGCCGTTCGGCCGCCTCCCTACCGCCACCAGGATTTTGTCGAAGCGATCCGTCGCCGGGGCGTTGCCGCCTTCGAAATGCGCGATCAGCCCATCCGACCCCGCCTCCACCTTCGTCACCTTGGTCTTGAGGTGGATCGCCTCATACTGCTTGCTGATCCGCTTCATCAGCGGCGTGATGATGTCGCGATCGGCGCCAGGGATGATCTGATCCATCAACTCGACCACGGTGATTTTAGCGCCGAGCGCGTGATAGACGGTCGCCATCTCGAGGCCGATGATTCCGCCGCCAAGCACGAGGAAGCGCTGCGGCACACCGTTCAATTCCAAGGCCCCGGTCGAGTCGATCACCCGCGGATCGCCATGCGGGATGAACGGCAAGGTGACGGCTTCCGACCCGGCCGCGATGATGGCCTGCTCGAAACTTACCGTCTTCGAGGCCCCGTCGCCGCCATTCACCTCGACCTGGTTGAGCGAGACGAACCGGCCGACCCCCTCTACCACGGTCACTTTCCGTTGCTTGGCAAGCCCGGAGAGCCCGCCGGTGAGACGCTTCACCACGCTATCCTTCCAGCCGCGCAGCTTACCCACATCGGTGCTGGGCTTGCCGAAGCTGATGCCGTGCGCGCCCATCTCTTCCGCTTCGCTAATCACCTTGGCCGCGTGCAGCAACGCCTTCGAGGGGATGCATCCGACATTCAGGCACACGCCGCCGAGCGTCTTCCAGCGCTCGACCAGCACCACCTGCTTGCCGAGATCGGCGGCCCGGAACGCGGCGCTGTAGCCGCCGGGTCCGGCCCCGAGCACGAGCACTTCGGCATGGATATCGCCCCGGGCGGCGCTGGGCGGCCGGGCGGCCGGCGCAGGCGGCGGCATCGCCACAGTGGCTTTCTCCGGCGCCGCGCCGGTCCGCAGCCTCAAGATCGGCGAGCCTTGGCTGACCCGGTCGCCGACCTTGACCAGAACCTGCCCAACCGTTCCGGCCGTCGGCGCCGGAACATCCATACTGGCCTTGTCCGATTCCAGCGTGATCAGCGGATCTTCCGCCTTGACTGTCGCACCCGGCTGGACATGCACCTCGATGATCGGCACGTCTTTGAAGTCGCCGATATCCGGAACCGTGACATCGACCTCGTCGTACACTCCCGCAGGCGAGCCGTAACTTGAAGGCGGGCCTTCGGGGCGTGCGGATGCATCCTCCTTCACCGTCTGCTTCGGCGGGGTAGCCGCCGCACCCGCCGCTTCCAGCACAAGAATCAAATCGCCTTCAGAGACGCGATCGCCGACTTTGACCTTCAGCTCCTGCACCGTGCCGGCTTGCGGCGCCGGCACGTCCATGGTCGCCTTATCGGATTCAAGCGTGATCAGCGGGTCCTCGGGATTGACCGTCGCCCCCGGCGCGACATGCATCTCGATGATAGGTACGTTTTTGAAGTCACCGATATCCGGAACTTTGACTTCGACCGTTGCCATGATTGCTGCTCCTTGACCCGGTCAGAGTACCAGCCGCCGCGCGTCTTCGAGCACGTGGCAGAGATGGCGCACGAAACGCGCCGCCAGCGCGCCATCGATCACCCGGTGGTCATAAGAGAGGCTCAGCGGCAGCATCAGCCGGGGTAGAAATTCCTTACCGTTCCAAACCGGCGACATTTTCGAGCGCACGACGCCCAGGATCGCCACCTCAGGGGCATTGACGATCGGGGTGAACGACGTGCCGCCGATCCCGCCGAGGCTCGAGATCGTAAAGCACCCGCCTTGCATGTCATTTGCCGTGAGCTTGCCGTCGCGGGCCTTTTTCGAGATCGCCCCCATTTCCTGGCTCAGCTCATCGACGCCCTTGCGATCCACGTCCCGGATCACGGGCACGACCAATCCATCGGGCGTATCGACGGCGATCCCGATATGATAGTAGCGCTTCATAATCAGCGCGTCTTTCTCGGGCGTAAGCGAGCTGTTGAAGTCCGGGAATTTCCGCAGCGCGCTCACACTGGCCTTTAAAAGAAAGGCCAGCATCGTGACCCGATAGCCTTTCTCCCGGGCCGCGGTATCGAGCTGCTTCCGGTACGCTTCGGTCTCGGTAACGTCCGCCTCATCGTTCTGCGTGACATGCGGAACATTGAGCCACGCCCGGTGCAGAAACGGGCCGGAGATCCGCTTGATGCGCGAGAGCGGTCGGGTTTCGACCGGACCGAACTTGGAGAAATCTTGCGCCGGGATCTCCGGTATTCCAGCGCCGGCCGCGGGCGCAGGCGCCGCCGCGGGTGCTGCAGCCGGGCCGCGCAGAAAGGCCAGCACATCCTCTTTGGTGACGCGGTTCTTCTCGCCCGTCCCTTTAATCTTGGTAAGATCGACACCCAGTTCCCGCGCTACCCGGCGAACCGAAGGGCTCGCATGGACCCCGCCGAAATCCGAGGCGGGCACCGGAACGGCGCCGACCGCCGCGGCTGGTGGTGGACCTGGAGGCGGCGTTGGGCGCTCGAGCGTGGCGGCGGCAGTCCCCCCGCCTTGCGATGGGCCGGCGGCCACGGCGGCCTGCCTTTGGGGCGCAGGCTCTTGCTGCGAAAGCAAGGAGGTCGGCGGGGTGAGCGCCCCTTCCTCCGTGCCCTGAAGCGCGGGAATGGGTGTGCCTTCGCTCACCCGGTCCCCGACTTTCACGAGCAGCTTTTCGATCTTGCCCGCCGCGGGCGCCGGAACATCCATCGTGGCCTTGTCGGATTCGAGCGTGATCAGCGGATCTTCCGCGTTCACTGAATCCCCTTCTTTCACGTGGACTTCGATGATGGGAACATCTTTGAAGTCCCCAATATCAGGCACTTTGACTTCGGTGGCCGCCACGGTCCTCTCCCTCGTTTTCTTGTAGGCGCCGGCGGGCGAGCCGGCGCCGCAGTAAGCGCGCCGGTGACTTTTAAGAACGTGCTGGGTTGGGCTTCTCCGGATTGATACCGAATTTGCCAAGCGCTTCCGCTGCAATCGAAGCCGGTATCGTTCCGGCATCCGCCAGCGCCTTCAGCGCCGCGAGCGCTACGAAATGCCGGTCAGTCTCGAAGAAATAGCGTAGCTTCTTACGATAATCGGAACGGCCGAAACCATCCGTTCCAAGCACACGGTACGTGCCCGGGACGAACGGCCGGATCTGATCGGCAAAGGTCTTCATGTAATCGGTGGACGCGATGACCGGCCCCGGCCTTCCCTCCAGGCATTGCTGCACATAGCTCTTTCGCGGCGGCTGATCCGGATGCAGCATGTTCCAGCGCTCGGTATCCAGCCCTTCACGGCGCAGTTCGGTAAAGCTGGGGCAACTCCAGACATCGGCGCTCACGCCGTATTCGGCAAGCAGCCCGGCCGCTGCGATGACCTCGCGCAGAATGGTCCCGCTGCCCAACAGCTGCACCCGCGGACCTTTTGCGCCGGCGTCGGACGATTGCAGCAGATACATTCCCTTGATAATTCCGGGCTCCGCCCCTTCCGGAAGCGCGGGGTGCTCATAGTTCTCGTTCATCAAGGTGACGTAATAGAACACATCCTCCTGCTCCTGGAGCATGCGCCGCAGCCCATCCTGGATGATCACAGCCACTTCGTAGCTGAAGGTCGGATCATATGAAACGCAGTTCGGGATAACCGAGGAGAGGATGTGGCTGTGGCCGTCTTCGTGCTGCAGCCCCTCCCCGTTCAGGGTGGTCCGCCCCGCCGTCGCACCCAGCAAGAAGCCGCGAGCCCGCATATCGCCCGCCGCCCAGGTGAAGTCCCCGACACGCTGGAAGCCGAACATCGAGTAGTAGATATAGAACGGGATCATCGGCAGATTGTTGCTGCTGTACGAGGTCGCGGCCGCGATCCACGAACAGACAGCGCCCGGCTCATTCAGGCCTTCCTGCAGAATCTGCCCCTTCTTATCCTCTTTGTAGAACATGAGCTGGTTGGCGTCTTCCGGCTGATACAATTGCCCAACTTGGCTGTAGATGCCGAATTGCCGGAACATCCCTTCCATGCCGAAGGTGCGGCTTTCGTCCGGAACGATCGGCACCACGTATTTGCCAACCTTCTTGTCGCGCATCAGCGTATTCAGGATGCGCACGAAAGCCATTGTGGTCGAGATCGTGCGTTCACCGGTGCTCTTGAGCTGCATGTCAAAAGCGGAAAGCGGCGGCACCTCCAATGATTCCGATTTGGCGCGGCGCGCCGGCAGAGAACCGCCGAGCTTGGCCCGGCGCTCGCGCAAATATTGCATCTCGGCGCTGTCTTCCGGGAAGCGCACGAAGGGCACTTCCTTGAGCTGCTCATCCGAAAGCGGCAGGCTGAAGCGGTCGCGGAATTCCCGCATAGCCACCTCGCCCATTTTCTTTTGCTGATGAGTGATGTTCTGGCCTTCGCCCGATTCACCCATGCCATAGCCTTTCACGGTCTTGGCCAGAATGACCGTGGGTTGACCCTTATGCCTCATGGCAGCCGCGTAGGCCGCGTAGACCTTGTTCGGATCATGGCCGCCACGATTGAGCGCCCAGATCTCGTCGTCCGACATATCGGCGACCAGGGCTTTCAGCTCGGGATATTTGCCAAAGAATTTCTCCCGCACATAGGCGCCGTTCTTCGATTTGAAATCCTGGTACTCGCCGTCCACGCATTCTTCCATGCGCTGCAGCAAAAGCCCGCTTGTGTCCTTCGCAATGAGTCTATCCCAGCCAGTGCCCCAGATCACCTTGATTACGTTCCAGCCGGCGCCGCGGAACACCCCCTCCAGCTCCTGGATGATCTTGCCGTTGCCGCGAACCGGCCCATCCAGCCTCTGCAGATTGCAATTAACAACGAAAATCAGATTATCGAGCCTCTCGCGCCCAGCCATCGAAATCGCGCCCAGGCTCTCCGGCTCGTCGGTCTCGCCATCGCCCAAAAAGCCCCAGACCCTGCGATTTTCCGTATCCGCGAGCCCACGGTTTTGCAGATATTTCAGAAACCGAGCCTGATAGATCGCCATCAGCGGGCCGAGGCCCATCGAGACCGTTGGAAACTGCCAATAGTGCGGCATGAGCCACGGGTGCGGGTAGGAAGAAAGTCCCTTGCCGTCCACCTCCTGCCGGAAATTGATCAACTGCTCTTCGGTAAGCCGGCCTTCTAAAAACGACCGGGAATAAAATCCGGGCGATGAATGCCCCTGCATGAAGACAAGGTCGCCGCCGTGATTTTCTGACGGCGCGTTCCAAAAATGCATGAAACCGACATCGTACAGCGTTGCCGCCGACTGGAAACTCGCAACATGGCCGCCGAGCTCGGAAGAATATTTATTTGCGCGCATAACGATCGCGACGGCGTTCCAGCGAATAAGCGAGCGGATCCGGTGCTCAATCGCGCGGTCGCCCGGATGCCGGATCTCCTGATGCGGCGGAATCGTGTTCAGGTACGGGGTGTTGGCGGAATACGGAACCGGCGCGCCATATCGCCGCGCTTCAGAGACCAGCTCTTCCAGCAGGTGATAGGCCCTTTCCGGGCCTTCGAATGCCAGAACGGAATCAAGGGCTTCCCGCCATTCCTGGGTCTCCATTGGGTCCTGATCGCGGAGCGCTTCCATTTTTCCTCCAATTCTTTCGCGTTGGACGCAGCCGCGACCGTTAGAGCCGGGCCGCGCCTTTCTTAGTGCAAGGGCCGGTTTGGGCGCATCAGCACATACCAGCGGCTCAATCCGCGCAAGAGGAGGCCAGAACCCGGAAAGGGTCCTGCCGCCGATCATGCCTCACAACTCGTTGAGCGCTACAAACGGTTGAGCTTGGGCCGCTGAGTGATCCATTGATCCGGCCGTTTACTCCAGAGTGGACCTATTCCCCTCACCATGCTGGCGAGCGCGGTTCGGCCAACGGATCCGGCTCAGGAAGTCAATGCTGGAAGGCGAACGGTTACGGCATCACGCAGCCTGCGCTGCCCATCACGGGATCTGGGTATAATATCGCAGAAATAAATGAGCTATGGAACGAAAAAACGGCCGGTCTGCGGAGGCAGAACCAGCCGTATCTCATTGTTAATAATGGAAGCTAGCGCCGGTAGCTTGAGGCGGAATCCCCCAGGATCCCCCCTAGGCCCCCGGCGCCGCCCTATGCTGGGCCAGCGGCGCCTACACCGGCGTCGGAGCAGTTACTCCGCCGCGTGCTGATAGTGCTCGGCCCCACCCTGGCGAGAGCGACGCCGCTGCTCGATCTGCTGCTCGAGCGGACCAAGCGTCTCATCGGCCGTACGGCGAATAGCACGGACCAGGGTCACGCTATTCTCGATCACCGTGTCGAGGTAATCGCGCACAAACCGGTGCTGGAGCTCGACGTATGCGCTGGGATTGACCAGACGGAAGAACTCCTGCGCGGCCCGCAGATTGGTGCGCACCACGCCTTCGACGAGACCGGTCACGCCTTGCTGCAGGTCTTGCAGACCGCCTCGAGCAGCCCCGGGGAGCACCATCAGCGAGCGCACGTCCTCGTTGGTGCCCTGAAAAACCTGAGCCATCTTACGGCTGAGCTCTTCAAACTGGTCGGCTGCGTTTTGCACGATCTTCTGCTGGCTCTCCGCGAATTCGTGCGTACCGCGGCGGATGGTCTCGCTGGCCACATGTCCGGTGCGGTTAACCGCCTCGGCCCCGACCTCGCCGGTACGCCGGGTCGTGTCGGCAGCGAATTCGCCGCCGCGGCGAACGACCTCGCTGGTCGCGCGACCGCTCGTCTGCACTGCCTCAGCCCCCTGCCGGGCAGCGTTGCGCGCGACGTCGGCGCCCTGGCGAACCGTATCCCGGGCCGCCTCGGCTCCCTGCGCTGCTGTCTCAGCCGTCTGACGTGCAGTGTCTTGCCTGTTGTCTGCCATGTAGTCCCTTCCTCCTTACGGAGCTAAACAAATGTTGCAATAAGGTGGCGCCGCTGCATGACTTAGCGCTATTTGCTGCGGCGCACAAGGGTGTATGGCTAAAATCGTACTTTGAAAAAACTAACATTGATGTATGGCTTGCATCCCCGGATTGCATACGCTCCCCCCTTGAACTCCAGAGCGCCGCGCGCCCCTCAAAACGGCACTCTCAAGCTCAACAGCCCTCGGCCAGCCATTGCGCCGCCGCAATATCGTCTTCTTCCCTGGCCTCTACCCACGATTGTTCACCGTCCGTATAATGCTCCTTCTTCCAAAATGGGGCGCGCGTCTTCAGCCAATCGATCAAGAACGCCGTCGCCTCCAACGCGGCTTGCCGGTGCGCAGCGGCGGCCAGCACCAGCACGATATTCTCGCCCGGAGCCAGGCGGCCGAAGCGGTGAATGATGGTGCAGCCGACAAGACTCCAGCGCCGCTCCGCCTCCGCGGCAATCCGCTCGATGGCGGGCTCGGTCATAGCAGGATAATGCTCGAGTTCCATGGCGCTAATGGGCCGGCTCTGCGCTGCGTCCCTAACTATTCCCAGGAAACACCCTATTCCGCCAATCCCAGTGCATGACCCAGCCAACCCGGCAAATTCGGCGCCGACGTCGAAATCCTGCTCTTGAACCCGTATTGTTCGCATGAGGGCCGGTCCGCGGCGTTAGCCGCCCGTTACGGGGGGAAACAGCGCTACTTCGTCGCCCGGCCGCAGCTTCGTCGCCGCGTCGGCAAACTCTTGATTGATCGCGCAACGAATCACGCGCGGATTGGCGAAGGCCGATGCATGACCCGGGCTGCGGTCGCGAAGCCAGGCGATCAAATCCCCAGCAGTGCCAACGGCTTCGGGAACCGTTACCTGCTCTCTAGCCGATCCGGTGCGCTCCCGGAGCCAGGCGAAATAGAGCACCGTCAGCTTGGTGCCTTGCTGCTCGATCATCAGTCACTGCTCATCATTTTTTCGGGGTAGGCACTGTCTCCACGGTTCCATTCGGCCTGATAATGGTGCTCGTACCGTTTCCGTTGGGGATGACAATTCCTGTGCCCTCGGGCGTGGTAAAGGTCTGATAACTCGGATTGCCGCCCGTCACGACCGCTGGGCCGCCTGGGGTGGGAATCGTGGGCCCACCGGGCTGGCCCCCAGCCGGTGGAGCTTCAGAAACGGGCGGGGGCGTCGGCGGCGCTGGAATCTCCGGAGGCAGCCCTGGTTCAACCGAACCGGGCGGCGTCGAGCTGCCAGGGCGAGGCTGCCGGTGCGCAGGCGGACCGCCGGGCGCGCCTGGCGCCGGAGTCGGCGGCTGGCGATTGAGGCGCTCGAGATCCTGGAGCGTCGGCGTGGTCGGCATTTGCGTCGGCCACACATTCCCAGGTTCCGGCAGCAACGGCTGCAGCTCTACCGTCTCGCCGCGCGCCCGGCGCATGTTCTCGGATTGTCCGATCGGCGCGTTGGGATTGGATCGCCAGCTAAACGTATCCCCCAGGAAATCCCCGAACCCGCATCCCGTGAGCGCGATAAGGACCAACAAGCTAGAGCTCCGCATGAAATCCCCATCGAAATGCCGGCCGAAAGCGCGGCCTGGCTATCCTCCCAAGCTCATCGCTGCGGCCGCACAGCGTCGGTCTGTACAGGCCCGCCGACATGACGCAAGCCCGCCATCAGATAGTCCCACCCGGTGAACAACGTGAGTCCCGCGGCAACCCAAAGCATAGTCTCACCGATCAGGCCAACCGGTAGAAACGAAAGATGCAGTGCCGCCGCACTGCTATCCCCAGCAAGCAGTGTGCCCAGCGCCCCCATCTGAAACCCGGTCTTCCATTTGGCAAGCCGGGTCACCGGGAGCCCTACCCGCAGCGTAGCAAGGTACTCCCGTAAGCCGCTCACCAGAATTTCACGCAAGAGGATGACCACCGCCGGGTATAAGCCCGTGGTCGTCAAACGCCCTTCTCCGGCGAGCATCATCAGCGCCGCCCCCACCAGCAGCTTATCCGCGATCGGATCGAGCATGCGCCCTAAATCCGAAAGCTGGCGCCGCTCCCGCGCGATCCGGCCATCGAAGTAATCGGTAAGGGCAGCCGCGCTGAATAAAATGCAAGCCGCGAGATCGCTGGCCGGCTCACGGAGCGCCACCAGCAGCACCAGCAAGGGGATCGCGGCAATGCGGGATAGCGTGAGCAGGTTCGGCAGGTCCGTCAGCATGCGGCTAACCTACTGCGGGAATCAGGAAAGCTCCACCCGAACGCCCGGGTGAAAATACGCGTAAATACGCCGCGCGATCTCGCGGCTAATACCCGGCGCCGCCTCGAGGTCAGCCAGCCCGGCTTGCTTGACGCCCCGCGCCGAGCCGAAATGGTTCAAAAGGGCCCGCTTGCGCGCCGCCCCGATGCCGGGGATTTCATCCAGTTCGCTGCGGCTGATTGCCTTCGACCGCCCAGCGCGATGGGCGGTGATGGCGAAGCGGTGGGCCTCGTCGCGCAGCCGCTGCAAGAAGTAAAGCACGGGGTCACGCGGCGGGAGCTGAAACGGTTCACGCCCATCCATATGCAACCACTCCCGCCCAGCGTCGCGGTCGGGGCCTTTGGCGATGGCCACCACCGTCACATCATTCACGCCCAAATCTTGGAGTACCGATTTCGCCGCCGAGAGTTGTCCGGCGCCGCCATCGATCAGCACGAGATCAGGCCAGGCCCGACGCTCCTCCTGTTCCCGAAGCGCTCGGGCAAACCGGCGGGTGAGCACCTCCCGCATCATAGCGAAATCATCCCCAGGCGTGAGCGGGCCACGAATCGAGAATTTGCGATAGGCCCCTTTCTGGAAGCCCTCCGGCCCGGCGACGATCATGACGCCATATGGGTTAGCGCCCATGATGTGGCTGTTGTCGTAAACTTCGATGCGTTCGGGCGTGGCTGGTAACTTGAAGAGCTCGGCAACCCCCTCCAGCAGTTTCGCCTGCCCAGCGGATTCGGCCAGCTTGCGCTCGAGAGCTTCGCGGGCATTGGTAACGGCGTGATCGACGACGGCACGCTTCTCGCCGCGCTGAGGTACGCAGACTTCCACCTTGCGGCCAGCCTTGAGCGATAGCGCTTCAGCAATCAGATCCTGTTCGGGGAGAACAAGGTTGGTCAGGATGCAAGGCGGCGGCGGCTTGTCGTCATAGAACTGCGCGATGAATGCCCCAGCGACGGCGGCCGGCTCTTCATTCCGGGCGTGGGTGGGAAAGAAGGCGCGGTTGCCGTTATTGCGGCCAGCGCGGAAAAAAAAGACCTGAATGCAGGTCTGGCCGGCTGCCGGCCAGGCGGCAATAACGTCGGCGTCCCGCAGGCTGGCCGGATTGATCACCCCGCTTCCCTGTACATGCGTGAGGCCCCGAATGCGGTCACGGATTGCAGCCGCGCGTTCATATTCCAGGTTCGAGGCGGCTTGTTCCATTTCTGCCGCAAGTTCCTGCTGCACGGCGGCGCTTTTACCAGCCAAGAAAGATTTGGCCTGCGCAACAAGATTGGCATACTCCTCTTCGCCGATTCGGCCCACGCACGGCGCCGAGCAACGCCGAATCTGAAACAGTAGGCAGGGTCGGCTGCGATGGGCGAAAACGGTGTCGGCGCAAGACCGTAACAGAAAAATGCGTTGCATCGCCGTCACCGTCTGATTCACGGCCCAAGCTGACGCAAACGGCCCCCAATACGTGCCTTTCCGGACCCGGGCCCCCCGATGCTTCACGACCTGCGGAAACGGATGATCCTCTGTGAGCATCAACCACGGGTAAGATTTGTCGTCCCGCAGTACGATGTTGAATCGCGGCTTGAGCCGCTTGATCAGATTGGCCTCGAGCAGCAGGGCTTCGGCCTCGGTGTGTGTGGTGATGATCTCTAAAGCGACCGTCTCGGAAATCATTCGGCGAAGCCGTTCAGCAAGACGCACGGGCTGCGTGTAAGACGCTACTCGTTTGCGCAGGTCGCGTGCTTTCCCAACGTAAAGAGCATCACCGGAAGCAGCAATCATGCGATACACGCCTGGGCTGTTGGGCAGCCGCGAAACTGCTTCTTCAATTGCAGGAATGCCCCTGATACTTTCCTTTTGCGTGAGGTCATTCATGATCAGGGCTCGTTTGGAAGCATACTTTTGCGTGCAGAACTCCGGCGTGCAGATCTGGCGCTTCTCCACTGATCCTGTGAATAAGTCGGTGGGAAACCTCCTTCGCACAAGCGGGAAATCGGCGGAATTCCTAACCCAAATAGTGTTTGCTCAAAACTTAGGCACGAGCGTAACCTATTGAAATTGCTTGCTTTGCGGATGAGGTAGCATTGCTGAATTACCTGCACGTAATCGCTTGGAATCACAGGAGGCAACCGTGGTCCGGCAGTGGACAAATTCCCGTGATCGGCGGGACGCCTTCCGGGCACGCACGCGGCAGGCGAAAAGCCCTAGCTCGGCTATTCGTCACTGGCGCGTTGGCGGCCAGCACCCCATTGGAGGTGCTGGCCCCCATCCAAGGCCAGCATCTGCCCCGTGAGCGCAGGCAGAGCGAGTATTGCCAACACTGCCCGGCCGATCTCTTCCGGACTCGCCCCATGCCGGAGGGGCACCGACCCCGACTGCCGCGCGAATTGTTCTAAGGTCTGTCGGGCGCTCGGCAAGGTCGGACCTGGCCCAATGCCGGTTACGCGTATGCGAGGCGCCAGTGCGAGCGCCATGCTCTGCGTGAGGGCCCAAAGGCCCGCCTTCGCCACGGTGTAGGAAACAAAATGCGGCGTCAGCGACCACACCCGCTCGTCTAGCATATTAACGACCACGCCTTCGGCATCGCCGGGAAGCAGCCGGGCAAATTGCTGCATCAGGACGAAGGGAGCCCGTAGGTTGGGTTCGATATGGGCATCCCAGCTCGCCCGGGTTACGGTATCCCACTCATCCCGTTCAAAGGCGGCGGCGCTGTTCACCAGCACACCGACCGGCCCCAGTGCCGCCTGAGCCTGTGATAGAAGCTGCGAGGCGGCCGGTTCATCGCGCAAATCAGCTTCCAGGATTGAAGCGCGGCGACCGAGTGTTTCGATCTCGCGGCACACTTCGACGACGGCTTGGCTGCTGGTGCGGCAATGAATCGCCACATCAAACCCGGCCCCTGCGAGGGCAAGCGCAATCGCCCGGCCTATGCGCTTTGCCGCTCCAGTTACCAGCGCGGCCCGGGGGATGGAGGTTGGTATGGCCGCTTCGATCATCCGGCCGGGCCTCGGCGGCCCCGCTTGCGCTTGGCCGGGTCGTATCCACCCCCACCCCGCCCGAGCGGCTCTGGAGCGCGCTCCTTCCGGGGGCGGAGGGTGGCGCTTGCCGCAGGAGGCGGCTCGACCCCGAGATCCAGCGCTTCAAGACGCCGGATTTCGTCCCGCAAGCGGGCGGCTTCTTCGAATTCCAGATCGGCGGCTGCGGCGCGCATGCGCTTCTCGAGATCGGCGATCCCGGCCTTCAGGTCCTTGCCTACGAACTCGGTGGCCCCGCTCCTCGCCACTGGCGAAATGGTAACGTAGTCCTGCTCGAACACGCTTTCCAACACGCGGCCGATCTGCTTGCGCACCGATTGAGGGGTGATGCCATGCGCCTCGTTCCAGGCCTTCTGCTTTGCCCGGCGGC
>JAFAHH010000162.1 GCA_019237355.1 Acetobacteraceae bacterium
ACGGGCCTGCGTGATGCCGTGCGCGATGGGAGCCCGCTTTCGGTGGCGCTGGGTCGTTACCCCGGCACCTTTACACGCATGCATATAGGCCTGGTGCGTGCCGGGGAGGCCGGCGGAAAACTAGCGCCGACACTCGCCCGCATGGCCGATCTCTTGGATCGGCAGCGCAGCCTGGCCGCCACCGTCACCTCGGCTCTGATCTATCCGTGCCTGCTGCTTATCGCGGCCATCGGTGCGGTGACCCTGCTCTTGACCGAGGTGTTGCCGCAGTTCGTGCCGATGTTCGAGCAGAGCGGGGCGAAGCTGCCTGCCTCCACCCAGTTTTTGATGGATACAGGCGACGCCATTTCCAATTACGGGCTGTACGCGGTGCTAGTTTTGGCAGCCCTGTTCCTGATCGTCCGAGCCCTGCTGCGCCGTCCCAGCCCGCGGCTGATCGCGGACCGGATCCTGTTGCGAATACCTGTCATCGGGACCCTCCTCAAGGAGGTGTTGGCCGCCCGTTTCACCCGCGTCCTCGGCACTTTGCTGGTCAATGGCGTGTCACTGATCGCGGCTCTCGGCGTGGTCCGCGATGCGCTCGGCAATCTCGCGGCGGTCGCGGCGGTTGAACGCGCCAGCTTAAGTGCGCGCGGTGGAGGAGGACTGGCCCAACCGCTGGCGGCGGACGCGATCTTTCCGCCGCGAACCATTCACTTACTACGCCTCGGTGAGGAAAACGCCCAGCTTGGTCCTATGGCATTACGAGCGGCCGAGATCCATGAGGAGCGCACCCGGTTGGCAATGCAGCGACTTGTCGCGCTCCTCGTGCCGGCCATTACGATCCTAATGGGGATTGCGGTCGCGGGCATCGTCGCTTCACTAATGACCGCGATGCTGAGCCTGAATGAACTTGCTAACGGGTAGAGCCGATCAAGGAAGGGTCTTGCGACACGTCCGCCCAGCGAAGGCCGAGCATCGACGACTACAGATCGGTCCTCTAATGTGACCCGTGGATGGCCGCAACAAGCGCGGCCATAGTGACGACATGTCTGAGCAGTCATCGTGCTCTTAGGCTAGAGTCAGGCCGCCCAGCCGTCTCAGAACCGGTAGCCGATCCCCGCGCCTATCACCGTCGGGTTGAGGGATGTGCTCGCCTTGATTGCGCCCCCGTTTAGCCGCGCTGTCGTTCTGACGAAGATCTGCTTCACATCGAAGTTGAGGAACCAGTGGCCGGTGATGTTGTAATCAAAACCTGCCTGGATGGCCGCACCCACGTTGTTGCTTAACCCGAATTTCGTGACCGTCGGCTCCGCTGGGCTCGTGTCGTAGAAGAAGGTGAGATTTAACCCGGCGCCGAGATACGGGCTGAACCGCTCATGCGGTAGGAAATGGTACTGAAGCGTTATCGTTGGCGGCAGCACCCAGGTGCTGCCGATATCGACATGTCCCAACACCGTCTTAGTGGCGGAGATCTCGTGCCGGGTGGAAGCCGCGATCAGCTCGGTGGCGATATGGTCGGTGAAGAAATATGAGATGTCAATTTCCGGCGCGGCGCTCGCAGTGACATCGATACCGCCCCCGATCGGCTTGACCTCGCTCGAGGAGTCCTGCGGGATCACGCCGATGGCGCGAAGCCGCACCATGACCGTGCCCGCCTGCTTGCCCACTGGCGGACCCTCGCCGGGGATCGTAAAAGTCTCAGCTTGCGCCGCGCCGGTCAGCATCATTCCCGCGGCGAGCAGGCCTGGACCGATTACGTGCTTCACCTCGCCTCCTCTCATCCAACAGGTCGGTGCAGGTTCGGCCGCTCCCATTGATGACAGCGCAAATCGTCCGGAGTCATCGAAGGGTTCGGCAAAGGAGTTGGTTTTTGACGTAGATCAGCCACCGCTACTTTACAAGGCCGGAAATGACAAACGGCCCTGAAAAGATCGTTGGTCACCTTCGGTGCTTGATCGCGGGCCGGGGTTGCTGGTTGCGAGTGAATCCCCGACAGCCTAGAGCCTGCCGAGATTTAGCGTTTCCCACGGCGCTTGTGATTGTAAACTAGGAGAAGGATTTGGCCGTGCACCGGTTCTCCCTGCCGCACGAGCAATGGATGAAGAACGAGCCTTTTTGCCTGGGCAAGCCGACCGACCCCCGTAGACGCATTGCTTGGAGTGTACGGGCCGCCAGCCCATCGCGGGACGCTCCGCCTGTCAGTCATTAGCCGGCTGTCGAGGTGACGCGCTCTCCGGATGACTTCAGACGCACATTGCGGGCCACCGCCGAAAATGACGTCCCCGGCCGCTTCTTGCCAAGCTACGCTGAAGAGGCCGCGGGCTGGTGCGAATCAAATGCGAAGATCACGTTCCGCAATTATCATCCCGCTGGCCTGAAGGTATTCTGGAGCAGCTACCGGGAGGACGACACATACAATCTGACGAATCGCAACTGTTCGAGTAGCGTAGCGCACGCGTTGGAGGCGGCGCTGATCGGTGTACTTACGAGACAGCCCTTGAGCTCGAGGGTATTTTTGCGAATGATCTTCAGTTCCGAATTCTGGGTGGCCTGCAGGATTCGCAAGCAGGCAGAGACAATGGCCTGGACGCCCGGATTGGTCCGCGATTATGCTCGGGCGCTGAGCGCCATCGTGGACCCTCCACCCGCTCCGTGGCAGGGGCTCGCGCAAAGAATGCAACAACTTCTCCGTCGATGGCAATTACGGCGGCCGTAGCGAACGCTATAACTTTTCCGAGCGCGACATGTCTGAGCAGTCTTCCACGCCAGAAGCTCCGCCCGAAGCCGTAGGTTCTTCCCCACTTAGGGACCAGGAGCAAATCCGTGCTCGGCCAGTCCAGGACGAGCGGAGACCGCCTCGCGCGTCACGCCGCCGGGCCTTGGGACTCTTCTTTTTCGTCGCCGCGGCTGCGATTGCCTACCTCGCGGCCCTGCGCACCTTCGATCTTGCTGCAACCGCATCAGAGCACACCTTTCACGCAGGGCCAGAAAGCGGCGACCGCTTGAAGATCTATCTCGAGCCGCTCTGGGTTGATGCAGTCAATGATGCGATCGAGATCCGCCTCAGTGTGGCGCCCAACCGCAGCCTCCGCGGTCACCGGCCTGATGCCCCAATCAGTGACGTAACGGTGAACATTACTACCGGCGACACGACCGAAGTACGGGTATTCCGCGCGGACCAGCCGATTCCGCCTACGGTGATCAGACCAGACCTCAACGATGGCAGCATCGTCCATTATCCGCTTGACCGCTACCATGCTGACCTGATGCTCCAAGCATTCGAAAGCGACAACGCCGCCCCCGAACCCGGGCGACCAATCGGCCAAGAGGTCACGGTTTGGGAAGGCCTCCTTGGGTACCGCTTCAAAGCCCACCAAGCGCCGGACACTCCCCCGGACAGTATTAGCCTGCGATTTGATCTCGAGCGGGCTGGCGCGCACATCTTCTTCGCTCTCGCCGCTTATGGCGCGATGATCGTGCTCGCCTGCAACTCTTTGGCGATCACTTTCCTGGTCGCCCTCGGCCGGCGGAGACCCGAGCCTACGCTCATAGGCGCAGTTGCCGCCTTGGTTTTTGCTTTGCCGGCCCTGCGCAACAACATCCCCGGCCCGCCGCCGCTCGGGGTATGGGCCGATCTTGCCGTGTTCCTCTGGGCCGAGCTAGCGACCGTGATCGGATCAGCCCTGTTAGTTCTGAGCTGGGCGCGCCAACCCGCCGATCGGCGCTAGAGCAGATCGCGATCAGGTGGAATCGTCGAAGGCGATCCACATCGCGTGAATCTGCTCGCAAAACAAAGCTAGAGCGGTTCCACGTGACTGGAACCCGCTCTAGCAGGCTGCGGAAAAACGCTGAAGTCGGTCATTCGCAAGCATCGACAGAAGGCCAGGGGCTTTGCCCCTGGACCCCAGCAAAGGCAGAGCCTTTGCAATCCAATCACTTAGTGGGTGGGGCCTGGGGCCTTTCGGCCC
>JAFAHH010000290.1 GCA_019237355.1 Acetobacteraceae bacterium
CCCATGATACTCCACAGGCTTTCCGATCGCACTGAAATAGATGGCGGTACTCTTGAGTAGCCGCAGCAGGGTGGGCTCCATAATTGCCGCCCAGTGCGTAATCCCGAGCTCCGCACTCAGCCGGACCAGTCCCTGTACCAAGGCGAGCCGTAGCAGCCCCGCATTGGCGCGTGCCATATGGCGGCGCTCCTTAGATAGCGCGAAGCGCGAAGCTTCTGCGGTGGTGCGCAATGGAACGTAGTGGCGAAGCGAGACCGGAGTGACTTGTTGCATGGGGAAGCTATGCTCGGGTGCTTCCTCCTGGAAAAGCACCAGCCGAACGGCACCGATCACTTCGCCGGTCCTTTTTTCCCGAAGAATAACATGGTGGGAATGGATGTCGAACTCGTCGACTTCCAGCCCGTCCTGATCTTCGAGATAATCGTTTTCCACACAATAAACTTGGTATCTAAGCCGGTGCGCCTCTCGGATCAACTCCGGCGTGTCGGCCAGCTCAACGGAATACCGATCAGTAAGCGACGTCAAAGCAACAGCTTGCGCCTGAAAGTTGTTGCTAGCCTTTTGCTCCATATTCCCCCCTGGCTTTAGAAACGACGCAGTAACGGATGGGTGTGGGTAATAGCTGCTACGCGGCTTGGAAGGAGATATCAATAAATCATTAGTCGATCACTGTCCCACAAGATTTAACTACTTGTTAGACTGTGGCTTTCATTCATTGCGGGCTCTTGTTATTGTGCTTTTGTTCCAGTCCCAGGCGAAACTCAATTCAGATGACACTATACAGCTAGACAATGGCTCTCCGGATGTTGGCTGCACTGCACTATCCCTTGTGGATCGGCGGCTTAGCGGGACCCCCCCCTCCCAGAAGCTCGCCCTTGCCTAGGAACAAATCAGCGGACAGCCTTCGCCATCGGAGGCACCCAAAGCGGGTCGCCGGGGTCAAGCGCAACACTAGTGTGGCAATACCACAACGGGCCCGGCCGGGCGCTGCTCACGAAAACGTGATGCCAGGTCATTGACTCGTGTAACACGCCTCCTTAATTGCAACCTCTCCGGTGGCGTGCGGCGGCGCTGCCGCTCAGTTCATGCAACATAGGCTGACCATGGGGAGAATCCGGGCGTGGTGACGCTGGACCTGCCTACTGGGAGCGCGACAGGAGAATCGGCGTGGCGCGTATTGCCGGGGTAAATATCCCGACCAACAAGCGAGTGACCATCAGCCTGCGCTACATATACGGGATCGGACCCGCAAAAGCCCAGGAAATTTGTAACAGGCTCAGCATACCCGACGACCGCCGGGTGAACCAGCTTAGTGACGACGAGGTGCTGCGCATCCGCGAACTCGTCGACCGCGAATACCGCGTCGAAGGCGACCTCCGGCGCGAAGTGGCGATGAACATCAAGCGGCTGATGGATCTGGGCTGCTATCGCGGCCTGCGGCATCGCCGGGGTCTACCGGTGCGCGGCCAGCGCACTCACACGAATGCCCGCACCCGTAAAGGTAAGGCCGTGCCCATCGCTGGCAAGAAGAAAGTCACGAAATAGACCGCTCGTTGCCGCCCCTCACTGACCAAGCATAGGACCGAAGACAAATGGCGAGACCCGCCACGACGACGCGCCCACGTAAGAAAGAACGCAAGAATATCACCTCTGGCGTCGCCCACGTCTTGGCGACCTTCAACAACACAATCGTCACGATCAGCGACGCACAAGGGAATGCCATTGCTTGGTCTTCCTCGGGCAGCCAGGGATTCAAGGGAAGCCGCAAATCGACCCCCTATGCGGCCCAGGTCGCCGCCGAAGACGCCGGCCGCAAGGCGCGGGAGCACGGGATGGAGACGCTCGAGATCGAAGTGAGCGGGCCCGGCTCCGGACGGGAGAGCGCGCTGCGGGCGCTGCAATCCGTCGGTTTCTCGATTAGCGCGATTCGCGACATGACGCCCATTCCTCATAACGGCTGCCGCCCCCGCAAGCGGCGCCGGGTGTGATGCGAGGACCAATGAGGCAAACTCTCGCCCTGCAGAAAAATTGGCAGAACCTGATCAAGCCCGAGCGGCTTGATGTCGAACCCGGCGGCGACCCCGCGCGGATGGCCACCATCGTGGCCGAGCCGCTGGAGCGCGGGTTCGGCATGACCCTGGGCAATGCGATTCGCCGGGTGCTGCTTTCGTCGCTCCAGGGGGCTGCCGTCACCTCGGTGCAGATCGACGGCGTGCTGCATGAGTTCAGCAGCATCCCGGGCGTGCGGGAGGACGTGACCGACATCGTGCTGAACATCAAGCAGCTCGCGCTGCGCATGCATGGTGAGGGGCCGAAACGCATGGCCCTGACCGCCACTGGGCCGGGCGAAGTGCGGGCGGGCCAGATTCAGGCCGGGCACGATATCGATATCATGAACCCCGATCTCGTGCTGTGCACCCTTGATGATGGCGTGAAGCTCGGGATGGAGTTCACGGTCGATGTCGGCCGCGGTTACCAGCCGGCTTCGGTGAACCGGCCAGAAGACGCGCCGATCGGGCTTATCCCGGTCGACAGCATCTATTCCCCGGTACGCCGCGTTTCCTACCGGGTCGAACCCACCCGCGTGGGCCAGGCGACCGACTACGATAAGCTTCTCCTCACGGTCGAAACCAACGGCGCGGTCGGCCCCGAGGATGCGGTCGCTCTTGCTGCCCGGATCCTGCAGGACCAGCTGGCGTTGTTCATCAATTTCGAGGAACCGCAGCAGCTCCGGCCCGGCGAAGAGCCGCAAGAAGAGCTACCGTTCAACCGCAATCTCCTGCGCAAGGTCGACGAGCTCGAACTCTCGGTGCGCAGCGCGAATTGCCTGAAGAACGACAATATCGTGTATATCGGCGACCTGGTTCAGAAGAGCGAGCAGGAGATGCTGCGCACCCCGAATTTCGGCCGCAAGTCGCTGAACGAGATCAAGGAAGTGCTCGCCTCGATGGGGCTCTCGCTCGGCATAACTGTGCCCGGCTGGCCGCCCGAGAATATCGAGGACCTTGCCAAGCGGGTCGAAGAGCCGTTCTGATCGCCGCCGTTCGTTAAGGAAGTCCGCCCATGCGTCACGGGGTAGCCGGGCGAAAGCTCGGCGTTACGTCCAGCCATCGCCTGGCAATGTTCCGCAACATGGCGGTGGCCCTGCTCAAGCACGAGCAGATCACGACCACCCTGCCGAAAGCCAAGGAGCTCCGGCCGGTAACCGAGAAGCTGATCACGCTGGGCAAGCGGGGCGGGCTGCATGCGCGCCGCCAGGCCTACGCCCGGCTCCGTGATGATACGATCGTGGCCAAGCTGTTTGGCCCGCTCGCCGATCGCTACCGGGCACGGTCAGGTGGATATACAAGGGTACTGAAGGCTGGGGTGCGTTATGGCGATGCGGCCCAGATGGCAGTCATCGAGCTTGTCGACCGCGACCCGGCCGCAAAGGGTCAGGATAGCGGGCCCAAGCCGACGCCAGGGGCGGAGACCGAAACCCCGCCCACCGGGTAAGCCTACTTGCCCCGCGGCTCGGATGAACCAAATTCACCAACAGACGAAGGCGGGGGATTAAGCCAGCGAGACGTTGCGGAGATCGAGGAGCGGTCCCGTCTCAGCACCCCCGTAATCTATCAAATCGTCCGCAGCGAAGGCGAAGAGGAGATGGGGCGGCCGGCCACTTCGCTTTGGTGGTCCGGGGTCGCCGCTGGGCTTTCGATCAGCTTCTCACTCTTCAGCCAGGCCGTTCTTCGCGTGCATTTGCCGGATACGGGCTGGCGGCCCCTGGTCAGCAGCTTCGGTTACGCGGTCGGCTTCTTGATGGTGGTGCTGGCCCGGCAGCAATTGTTCACTGAAAACACAATCACGGCCGTGCTGCCCCTTGCCGCCCAGTTTACTCTTTCGAATCTAATCCGCCTCGGCCGGGTATGGGTAATCGTATTCTTCGCCAACATGACCGGCACGCTGTTTGCCGCAGCCTTTTGCAACTTCGCGCCTGTGATCAGCCCAGAGATTCGCGACGGCATGCTGGAGCTGAGCCGGCAGATGATGGAAAATAGCTGGCTTGTGATGTTTTTCCGCGCGATTTCTGCGGGCTTCCTTATTGCGGCGATGGTCTGGCTGATCCCCAGCGCTGAAGCGGCACAGTTCCATGTAATTACATTAATGACTTACCTGATTGCGGTCGGGGACTTTACGCATATCATCGCCGGCAGCGTGGAGGCATTTCTGCTTGTGGTAAGCGGCCAGCTTGGTGTGTGGCCAATGGTGGCCAATTTTACGATACCGGTTTTGCTGGGCAATATCGTGGGCGGCACAGCCTTATTCGCGCTGATCTCGTACGCGCAGGTTATGCATGAGATCGACCATTAGACTAGTGTCCTCGCACTGTGCGCTCGACGCGGCGGTCCGGGATCAGCCACATCAGGGCGACCAAGACGTAGATTGCGTCGGCTATCCGCATATCGAGAAAGGCGAAGCCGATACCGGTGATGTAGAACAGTGGTGAGAGCTTGCCTTTAACATCATGGCCGATCACCCGAGCAAGCGCCGAGTCATCACCTTGTCTGCGAATGATGACGGTCTGCATTATGTACCAGGCAATCCCTGGCAGGAGCAGCGCCGCACCGTAGACGGCGGTTGGAACCGGTGCCGAACCATGTGCGCCAAGCCATGCCGTGGCGAAGGGGATGAGTGAGAGCCAGAATAACAGATGCAGATTCGCCCACAGGATCGCACCATCAACGCGGCGGACGAGATGAAAGAAATGGTGATGGTTGTTCCAGTAGATTGCGACGGTAACGAAGCTCAGCATGTAGCTGAGGAAGGTCGGCGCCGTCTGCCGGAGCCCAGCTAGGCTGTCATCGCGGGGTGGCCGGAGATCGAGCACCATAATCGTTATGATGATGGCGATGACGCCATCAGTGAATGCGAGAAGCCGGTCTTTTTCCATGGCGCCATTAGGCACAATTTCCTCAGCTCCAAACTCAGGCGGACGAATGCAGTGCGGCAGAGAACGCGGCCGAGTCGGTTATGATCGCATCACCCATCCACCTTAAGTTGGCGAGCGACCGTCGCGCTGCCTCCTGGTCGCCCGCACCACAGGCGTCCTGCACGATGACCGGCACCAGTCCAAGATCCCCGCCGTGCCGCACGGTGGGATCGATGCCGATCTCGGTCGCGATACCGACGATGGCGAACGCGATCAGTCCGCAGTCGCGGAGGATCAAGGCCAACGGCGTGCCCTCGAATGCCGAGAACGCAATCTTGTCGATGACGGCCTCGTCCGCTTGCGGGGCTAGCTCCGGCACGATCTCGAAGCCTGGCGAACCGCGAAGGAACCAGGGTTCGACCTGATCTGGATCGGAGAGCTTCTGCCACACCATCGCTTGCCGGAGCTGGAAGCGGCCCATCAGCTTGAGCGGCAATGACATGTGCCGGGTGAAAATGACGCGGACCCCGCTCGCCCGCGCTAAGTCGAGCACGCACCGGACTCTGGCGGTGATCGCCGGGGCATCCCCCAGTTGCCTGACGATGCCAGCCTGCATGTCGTACACGATCAATGCCATCCGGTCAGGGCGGCAGAGCTCTGACAGCGTTGTCGGGACATCCAATCCAAATCGCGTCCACATCGAATCAATCCCTCCCACTCATGGGAGCGCGTCGCCCGGAAAGCTGCGGCACCCGTAAAGTTCGTATACGAACACACCTGCCTTCACGCCCGGATCGTTGTCCATGATGCGTTTCGTCTCGTCGGGTCCGGTGCTGAATATCCCGATGCCACAGATATCACCGCCATCGGTGACCGGACAAACGATTGGAAGCTTCCCTTCCGCGCGCAGTTCAAGGTTTCGCCGTCCGTGCTCCCAGATGATCGCTGCCGCATTCGCGTCGTCTCGTCGCGCTCCCCATTTCAGCATCATCAGCACATAGGGCTTAGCTTTCGCCCGCGTCTCGCGCATGAGCTCGTCAGTGATCGCGGTCATTTGGGCCGATCAGCTCCCGCCCCCGGGCTTCACCCAGGCGAAGGCGCGGTCGCGCCCTGCGTTACGATTGATCGCCATGTGGATCCAGAGCATTCCGAAAGGCTCCAGCAACCGTGCGAGTTCGAGCCCGCCTGCGTCCACCGCTTCGAAGCCGAGATCGCCCACCAAGCCCAGCACCGCCGGCTTGCGCGCCGCGTCGTCACCGGCGACGAACATCACCGGCCGGTGGCTGAAACCAGCGTTGTCCGCCATCAGCTCGAAGCCGATCTGGTTCAGCGTTTTGAACACCGCGGCGCCGCGCGCGAGGGCCGCGACGCGCTCGCTGGCAGAGTCGCTGAAGCCGAACGACAGCTCCAGCCCTGCCGCACCCATTCGCAAAGGGTTGGTTGCATCGATTACGATCCGGCCTCCGAGATCACCCGCGGCCGCTATTGCCTCCGGCACTGCCACAAAAGGCACGGCCAGCACGATCACGTCGGCGCCTCGCACTGCCT
>JAFAHH010000332.1 GCA_019237355.1 Acetobacteraceae bacterium
CCAGACTCGATTCCGGTGAGCAGCCTCTCGAGGCCGTCGATATCCATCGCATCGGTCAGGCAGTCAGCAATGGTCTGCCGCACTAAAGGATGGTCAGGCACCTCCCGTTCACCCGTCAGATTCTCGGCGCAAGCGAGCTGGTCGGGAAATACTGAAGCGACGAGATCCTCGGCCTGCATGCGAACGAGTTGCGGGGGCACCTTTTTGCCTCCCCGGATTCGCGGTAATGCGAGCGCGACGGAGGCAACCCAGCGCCAACGGGTCGTGAACATCGGTGCGTCGAGCAGCGCTTGGATCAGCAATGGCCGGGTGGTGGACGCACGCAGATACCGCGCGGGCTCGCTTAGCGGGAAGCTATGCGCCGTCGTGAGCGACAGGACGATATTGTCTTCGGTCGCCGCCGCTTGCAGCTCGAAATTGAACTTGCGGCAAAACCGCTTGCGCAGCGCCAGCCCCCAGGCGCGATTGATGCGGCTGCCGTAGGGCGAATGGATTACGAATTGCATGCCCCCCGCCTCGTCGAAGAACCGCTCGAATACGATCGTTTCGTGGGTCGGCAGGCAGCCCAAGGCCGCATGGGCGGGCGTTAAGTACTCAACCAATTGCTGCGCTGCGGGCTCAGCAATGCCGATTTCGTCAATCAGCCAGCGCGAGGCACCGCCTCCCGCCGGGCCGGTGGTCAATCGCGCATCGATGCCGGCCCTTAAGCGTGACACCGCGTGGGATAGCTCATCGCTCCGGCCCGGCGCTTCGCCCAGCCAGAAAGGTACGCTGGGCGGCATACCATGCGCATCCTCCACGCGCACGACGCTACGCTCGACGCGAATGATCCGGTACGAATTGTTGCCAAGCTGGAAAATATCGCCGGCCAGGCTCTCGACCGCGAAATCTTCGTTAACCGTGCCAATGAATTGATTTTCGGGCTCCAAAATCACCTGGTAATCCGAGGTGTCGGGGATGGTGCCGCCAGCCGTGAGCGCGGTGAGGCGGGCCCCGCGCCGGCCCCGCACTATGTGGTTTACCGCATCATGGTGGATCAAGGCGCCACGCCGGCCCCGGCTTGTGCTGAAGCCTTCCGCCAGCATGTGCAACACGGCGGCAAAATCCTCGGGCGACAGGCGACGGTAAGGCCAAGCCTGGCGCAGGAGCGCGTATAGTTGGTTTTCGTTCCATTCTCGGGCAGCAACTTCAGCGACGATTTGCTGCGCGAGCACGTCCAGCGGCCCGTTGGGGATTGTTAGCCGGTCAAGTTCGCCGCGGCGTACGCTGTCGAGAAGCGCGCTACACTCCACAAGATCATCGCGCGAAAGCGGGAACAGGCGACCTTTCGGCGTGCCCCCTACGGCATGACCCGAGCGCCCAACACGTTGCAGGAAGCTCGCAATTGAACGCGGGGAACCAAGCTGGCATACGAGATCGACTTCGCCGATATCAATCCCGAGCTCGAGCGAGGCGGTTGCGACTAGCGCTTTCAGTCCGCCGCTCTTGAGCCGCTGCTCAGCACTCTGCCGCTGCTCTCGCGCGAGGCTGCCGTGATGCGCGGTTACCTGGCTTTCATCGAGGCGCTCCGATAACTGCCGCGTAACACGCTCGACCATTCGCCGCGTGTTTACGAAAATCAGCGTCGTGCGGTGAGACGCGATCAGTTGCGCCAATCGGTCGTATACTTGCGCCCACACTTCCGCCGACATGACAGCTTCGAGCGGCGCGTCCGGTACTTCGAGGGCCAGATCACGCGCCCGAATATGGCCGGTGTCGATGATTCGGCAACTAGAACATAATGACTTCGGGTCGACGCCATCATGCTCTAGGATTTCTGGTTTGAGAGCGCGATTCAGGTTCCGCGACGATCGGGACCCCAATCCCGGGCCCCCATTTTGCGGCGCAAAATGGGGCCCGGAGCTCGCGAACTGGCACCCGGAGTCCGCCTCAAGCCAAGGCGCTCCCGCAGCCGCGGGATTGGCCGGCTTGGCGCCCACCAAGAAACGGGCAACCGTTTCGATCGGCTTTTGGGTGGCTGAGAGACCTACGCGCAGGAGTCGATCGCCACACAACGCAACGAGGCGCTCAAGCGAAATCGCGAGATGCGCGCCGCGCTTATTCGGTGCGACGGCATGGATCTCGTCGATAATAACTGTGCGTGTGGTCGCGAGCATCGCCCGGCCAGAATCGGAACCGAGCAGGATGTAAAGCGACTCAGGAGTGGTGACCGCGATATGGGGCGGACAACGATGCATACGTTGGCGCTCGCCCGGCGGCGTGTCTCCGGTGCGCACCCAGCTGCGGATCTCGACGTCGGGTAGGCCCTGCTCGGCCAGAACTTCGCGGATTCCCGCGAGAGGCGCCTGCAGGTTGCGCTCGATATCTTTCGAGAGCGCCTTGAGCGGCGAGACATAAACGACCTGGGTCTCGTTCTTGAGGTTGCCGGCAAGCCCTCGTCTGAGCAAGGCATCGATGGCGGCGAGAAAGGCCGCAAGAGTTTTGCCGGACCCGGTTGGTGCGGCAATCAATGTATGGCAGCCGGAGTGAATCGCCTTCCACGCCTGCGCCTGTGCGGGTGTAGGCGCCGCGAAGTTCCGGTTGAACCAGGTGGCGACAGCGGGGTGAAACAGGTGGATAGAGGAATGCTCACTCACCTGAAGACCCCTTAGTTGTGGGAGCAAGCGAGGCCTTCGATCACACGAAATTCCGGCAGCCCAATAAGGGGGGCGATCTCGACGAAATCAACCCCAAGCCTTTTAGGTAGCGGGTTGCACCTTTTGGTCTTTCGCTCGGGAAGATTGCACAGTCTAAAATTTTAGGCTAAGTTTAACGCATCTTCACGCGCTCTTTTACGGATGTCCATTCATGATCAAGGCCACATTTTGGTCGCGGGTCGCGGCCGCCGCCTTACTCGTCGCTGGCGTACTGCGCGCTGGCCCAAGCCATGCGCTTCAGTACCAGCGAATCGAAGTTGGAGATGGCAAGATCGTTATCGCCGTACAGGGCGTGATTGTCGAAGGTGATACCCAACGGCTTTGG
>JAFAHH010000353.1 GCA_019237355.1 Acetobacteraceae bacterium
GAGCCGATGGCGGATGTGAACCTAATGCCATACGCCGGCTGCGGCTCTTGGGAGGAGGTCTACTCCGGTTGGTCGAGCCGTGAGGGCCAGTATTACTGGAAGGACCTGCCGATCACGATTGTGCCGCTGGACCGGTCACACTATGAGCGACGTGACACTATGGCGTTTGAGATGGCTGAAGCCGGCGATCGCAGGGCGAGGGACGCGATCCTGCGAATCATGCAACGTGATCCGCTGCCCGAGAAGCGGAAGCGCGCAGAGAAACTCTTGGCACGACTGGACGCGGGCTGACCACAAAGCGGACGATTCATTCCAGCCAGCTCCACTACTTTACTTAGGGAATCTCTGATCAAGTCCCTCTCGACACGGTCACGGAACGGCGTGTAGGGGCGGCTGCAGCAACCGAGAGGGACTTGGATGCGGCAGCTGACTTTGGCCACAGCGGGTTTTGAGCGGTTCGCGAAGAGCACGCGCCGGGCGGCATTTCTGGAGGAAATGGATCGGACCGTGCCGTGGCGCGCACTATGCGCATTGATCGAGCCGGTCTATCCCAAACCCGGCAATGGACGTCCGCCGGTTGGGCTGGAGCGGATGCTGCGGATCTATTTCTTGCAGCTCTGGTTCAACCTTTCAGATCCCGCGGTCGAGGAGGCGCTTTACGAATCAGTGTCAATGCGGGGGTTCGCCGGAATCGACCTGGGTCGCGAGCCGGTGCCGGACGAAACCACGGTATGTAAGTTCCGCCACCTTCTGGAGGAGCACGATCTCGGTCGGAAGATATTCGAACAGGTGCATGAGCACCTTGAAGCACGGGGTATTAAGGTGAATGCGGGCACTATTGTTGATGCCACCATCATCAGCGCGCCGAGCTCCACCAAGAACGCGACCAAGTCTCGTGATCCCGATATGCACCAAACCAAGAAAGGCAACCAGTGGTATTTCGGGATGAAGGCGCATTTCGGGGTGGACAGTAAGACAAAGGTCATTCACGCCGTGGTGGCAACGGCGGCCAACGTGCACGATGCCACGGTGCTACCGGATCTCTTGCACGGCGAGGAGACCCGGGTCTGGGGCGACCGAGCCTATCAAGGTCAGGGTGAGGTGATCCGCAAACAGGCGCCACGCGCTAAAGACTTCACCAACCGTCGGTATCGGTACCGCGACGCTGTCGATGAGGCGGAGAAGGCACGGAACCGCACCAAGTCCAAGGTCCGGGCCAAGGTCGAACACAGCATCGGCGTCATCAAGCGGGTGTTCGGCTTCGCCAAGGTGCGCTACCGCGGCCTGGACAAGAACGCGCACCGCCTATTTGTGACCTCAGCGTTGGCCAACTTGTTCATTGTTCGCCACCGACTACGCTGCACCTGACAGGCGAAGTCTGTCTGCCGCGCCGCTGGCAAGTGACTACAGATGGCCAAGAGCGGCAAAACACCGTCTTCATTGCGCTGAATTCGCTGCTATATCGATATGAGTAGGCCCTTCCAAACGAAATGTCGACTTGATCAGACCTTCCCTAGTTCCACTACGGGCCTGGGCATCGGTTGTCCGAGCGCGGTATGAAGTGCGGCGATACGCACCCAATCGGTTTGGTCCGCACTGCGGGCGCGCGCATGACAGGCCGCTATTTGCGCCTGTAGCGTATAAGTTCCAAGCTTTCCCAACACCTCGGCTTTGGCGAGGGCTTCCAATCCATGCCGGATCAGGACGTAATCCCATTGGGTGCGATTCTGATCGAGCAGCAGGATTGGTTCGCCCTCCGATCCCGTTCGCACGCCGAAGCGGGAGGCCTGCAGTTCCATCAACGCGACGAGGCCATGCACTTCGGGTTGCTCGGGTGCGAGATGCGAAAGGATGCGCCCAAGCCGCATCGCTTCCTGGCATAGAAGCGGGCTCACCCATTGCTCGCCGCGTTATGATACCGCGCAGCATGAGGTTTGACCTCATGCATAGCGGTGTGCGCGCGGCGTTGATGGGGCGGAGCCGGCCAAGAATGGCCGCGAGTCGCGAGCTGCTCGCTGCACTCCTCTGGCGGTCTCTACGAACCGCCCGCGCGGTTCCACCAGGGCAGTGCCCAGACTACCATGGCCGTGAGCAGCCGGTGGCCGTCGCGGCCCGCCCTCAGGCTCATTGCAGAGGAAATAGACATGGCGCCTGCAACGCGAAAAGCCGACTCTTCGAAGTCTTCGAATCCGCGCTCATGGTTGGACCGGCTCTGGGCTTCGCTGCCGATGCGCGGCACTGCGGGCACGGCGCGGCCCGGCGCGACTGTGCCGCCGCTCGACCGGGCAAAGCGCCTCGCCGAAGCGCTGCTATCCGAACGCGGCGAGGCATCGGGGGCAGTCGTCGCCCGCGAACTGCATGACAGCCTGCGTGCCTTGGGCGCGGATGATCGCCTGGCTTTCCATCGCTTCCTCGCAACGGGCTTCGCGCCCGATGCGCAGCCGCTGCGAGCGGCCGCCGAGGCCTATCTCTCGGAACCGAGCCCGGCGACGGCGGCGCGGCTCGCTGAAGCGGCCGATCCGCCGCGGCAGGAATTGCTGCGCCGGATGAACATGTCGCTGGGCGGAACGAGCGCGCTGGTGGCCATGCGCAAGGAGCTGTCAACCCAGTTGCGCAATGCACCGGAGCTGAAGTTGCTCGATGCCGACCTGAAGCATCTCCTCGCTTCTTGGTTCAACCGCGGTTTTCTCGAATTGCGCCGCATCGACTGGCAAACTCCCGCTGCAGTGCTGGAAAAACTGATCGCCTACGAGGCGGTGCATGAGATCCAGGGCTGGGAAGATCTCAGGCGCCGGCTCGCCCCCGACCGTCGTTGCTTCGGCTTCTTCCATCCGGCACTGCCAGGTGAGCCATTGATCTTCGTCGAAGTGGCGCTCGTCCAAGGGCTGGCGGCTTCGGTGCAGCCGCTCCTAGCGCGTGACAGGAACGAAGACGCAGCGAGCATGCGGGGTGCGCGCGCCGACACCGCGATATTCTATTCCATTTCGAATTGCCAGGATGGGCTGCGCGGAGTCTCGTTTGGCAATTTCCTGATCAAGCAAGTTGTCGAGGAGCTGAAGGCCGAGCTTCCTCACCTGACTCGCTTC
>JAFAHH010000292.1 GCA_019237355.1 Acetobacteraceae bacterium
TGGGCACGGATGGCTGCCGTTCTGGATGGCACGGCTTGACGAGCACGCCGAGACCATCAAAGCCGCGCTCCCGGAGCTTGCTCACAAGCCGAGCGAGTACGTCACTGGCGGGCGCTACTTCCAAAGCATCGAAATCCCGGAGGGCGCTAGGCTGACGAACGCGGTCATCGATCTGATTGGCGACCATGTACTGATGTACGCGTCAGATTATCCGCATGGCGAGAGCCATTTCCCCGAGTCGGTCTCGCTCGTGCTGGACTGGGAAATGGACACCGAGCGGAAGCGCAAACTGCTCTGGGATAACGCAATTCGGTTCTATGCACGCGCTGCAGTCTGCTGAAACCGAGTGTTTGTCGGGGAGGAACAGGAGGAACCGGCTGTGGGACAGGTAGAGGGCAAGGTTGCGATTGTAACAGGCGGTGCATCCGGTATCGGCGCGGCCTGTACGACGACACTGGCGCGCGAGGGTGCCAAAGTCGTGGTGACGGATCTGGACGATAACGGCGGGCAGGCCGTGGTGGAGAGAATCGGTGGCGCCGGCGGCGAGGCAATCTTCCTCCATCAGGACGTCAGCATCGAAGAGAGCTGGCCGGGCGCGATCGAAGCCACTGAGCGCCGCTTGGACGCTTGAACGTTATGGTGGCCAATGCCGGGATCGGGATCTTGTGCAAGGCTGTCGAGGTGTCGTTGACCGACTGGCGGAGACAAACGGCGATAAATCTCGACGGCGTTTTTCTTTCGGTGAAGTATGCGGTTCCAGCGATGCGACGCTCGCGCGGCGGCTCCATCATCATTACGTCATCCGTTGCCGGTCTCAGGGGATCAGCAGGATTGGCCGGCTATTGCGCCACAAAAGGGGGCGTGCGCTTGTTCGCAAAGGCTGTCGCCATGGAGTGTGCGGCAGAAGGCGATGGAATCCGAGTCAATACGGTTCATCCCGGGATCATCGACACGCCGATTTGGACAAAGCTGCCGACGTCGGCCGGGAGCAATGCGCCGATTGATCCGAACGAGTTAGCCAGAGCCGGTGTGCCGCTCGGCAGAGCTGGGCAGGCGCAGGACATCGCAAACGGCGTGCTGTTCCTTGCTTCCGACGCGTCCAGTTATATGACCGGCGCGGAGCTCGTGATCGACGGTGGCATGACGGGCGGCGCGAGATCTCGCTGGAGCTTAAAGTGATGGCGTGACGGGTCATCTTCGCGAGGCCGCTCGAAATATGCCGCATCGCACGCTGTGGCACCCACGGCCATTTTAACGGAATAACGCCTCGACCTCGGCAAGCACAAAGGGCGCCGACATTGCGAGCTGCGGGGTGGCCGACTCCAAGCTGCGAAGCCGGCGCAGTATCATGTTCGCTCTGGGTTGCAACAGAGCGATTGCCGCTGACATGCAAGATAGGCGGCGACGAGCCCGGTTGGTGCCATGCGCTGCAACTCGATAGGTGAGGTCAGCCGTGCTTCGATGACCTCGCGATTATCAAGCCGCAGTTTTGGCAATTCGACCAAACGTAGCTCAAAGAAATATACTCGGTCACGCCGCCCATCCCAGATAGTGCACGTAGAGCCCGCAGGGAGCAGCGCCGGCACGGAAAGGCCGATCTCTTCAGCCAGCTCCCGCCGTGCCGCTGCTTCCGGTGTTTCACCACGCAGGAGACCTCCACCGGGCAAGTGCCACCCAAACCGATAGGAGGGACGGACCAGCAACAGTTTGGAACCGACATAGACCGCCACCGCGACGCCTTCATGCCGCCGACGCGTCAGTCGCCACCAGATGCGGGCAAGCGGGAAACCAAGGCGAAAAACCGTGCGCCAGGCGAAGTCGAGGAACGAGGGACGCTGGGTTCGGCCAAGATTCGACATAGCAAAGACCATACACGTGACGCCGGCGACTTCAGCCGGTCGAGGCACGGGCCGTGGCGTAGGACCACCATCCTGCCCGCAACGGACCAATCTTCGAGCCCAAACCCCCCCTCGGGCCGAGATTGGAGATTCCCCAATCGGGGTATGGGTCGGCGTGCCCATTGACCCTGGCCTCGAACTGACGCGC
>JAFAHH010000058.1 GCA_019237355.1 Acetobacteraceae bacterium
GCGCGCTCAAACCGTACCCGATGACTGAGTTCCTTCCAGTTCGGCGGATAAAGTGACCGCCTCTCACGACGGATTGGCATTTTCAGGCCGCCGCTGCTGACGGTTGCCGGGGTCGGCCAAGGTGACGGTAACCAGACGCACGGCCGATGCCAAGGCGACGAGGAATTGCCGTCGCACCCAGTCTCTCCTCCTCGCTCAATCGCTTCACCTCCGCGATAGCCGCCTTACACCCCTTGTAGACTCCGCGTGCCGTGGCTGTGGCAATAGTATCTTCAAGTTGGCCCACCCGTTTTGCGGGCGAACAGCCAGAAGATTCATGGTCGATGCAGACGAAACACTCCCGGTGCGACAGGCGATGGGCCGGTGCGGCAATGCAAGTATCGCAACTGAACCGAGCGGACTCGCCGTTGAAGTGGCGAAAGGCCGGACCCTGGCGGGCCTCGTGACACTCGCTGCGGTTATCGCCTTGCCAGGCTTGTTCGACGGTCAACATGCAGCACATGCGTCCCGCCCCTCCGGAGCCGCCCCCGTACACCGGGTATATGACCTCGCTTCCGCCGTAAGATCAGCACTCGCCATGACAAAGTCCCAAGCCTACTCGGCAGGCCGTAACGAGTGGAACGGGTTAGGATCGAACCGGCCGGCATGAGCTTTGTCGACGAGATAGTTGATCCGCGAGCAGATAGGGCCGTTCGTCGGTGACCAGCACGATCGCCTGTTCCGGGCCGAGGCGCATGATTTCGTCAGGGGTCAGCAGTGGGCGCCCGTGCAGGTGCTCTCCCGTGCTCTTGGATCTGGTGCGCGAGATCGAGGATCAGCTCGCCGCGCTCCGCCGCGAACGCGACCAAGGTGAACCGGCGCCCGCCAAGCCGAGCGGGTATCGGGAGTAGGGTTAGGGTAGGGAAGGGGCTGCAACACGCCGCCCCGGGGCCATGTTCAATGGCAGGTCATCCACAAGGGGGGACACAATGAGCGAACGGCTTCCTGGCATCAGCGACGACGAGCGCGACGAAGATATGACCGGCTTCGTAAAGCAGGGGGTGGGCATGCCGGAGCCACAGCCAGTTCCCGTAGTGGCCCAAGCGGCCATCGTCAGAGAGGCGCGCGGAGGAAGAAGAAAAGCCACGGTGTTAATTGTGGCGGAGCCAGATCCGGCCAAGGCAAGGGAAATCTTGAGAGGCAGGCTGCCCGGGTTCCATGTTGACGAGCTTTATCCCCTTCCATCTGGCTGCTTGGAAGCCTTCGGGCTCAAGCCGGGGGGATACGCACGCTGGCTGGCCGAGGGTTTGGAATAGTGTCCAAGCACCCCCAAGCGCCTCGTGACCCGAACCAACTCGCAAGCTGATCGTCGATCTGGCGACGGCGAAGCCGGGGCAGCCGACTTCCACGCAGGAGTTCGCTCGGTCAGAGCGTGAACAGGGTAGGGGAGGGGGCTGCAAACACGCGGCCTTCTACGTTCACGGGAGAAGCAGGCAGGGAAATTACCATGAGCGAATGCATCCGGCCGGAGCAGAAGGCTCGTCATGGGCACTTGATCCACTATTATCGCGAGATAACCCCTGATCGGCGCCCGCAGGATCCGGCTGGAACGGTGCCGGTTGGACTTTCCAGTTACTCGAGCACGGGGGCGAGTATCCCGACAACATGCCCCAGGCGATCATCGCGACGGAGCCTGAGCCCGATGCGGGAGGCGGGTCCCATCAACCGCTTCCGCCGGCAACGACGCGCTGGCGAACGCATCATTTACCATCACCGAGGCAGACCCGACGAACCCGGCAATCCTGCTGCGAACCGTTGATCTCATCCGCAGCGTCTGACTGCGGGACACCAGCAGGAGATCGATAGAATCACCGCGCTGGTTGCCCCGAGGGCCAGGTCACTGCTGAACCGGGATGCAGCCGACGCTTACGAGTGGTCATTGTATCACCTGCTGCATAATGAGGATGTCACCGAGAGTGTGATGTTCCCTGTCACCTACTACCACGCAAACGGCGGCGCTTGGACGTACACGGGCACGGAGCGGCCGCATTACTTCGACGTTGGCGAGACCGGTTCGCGGCAACCTCGATGATCAGACGCTGTCGCTCATTGCGGACGTGCCGCTGCGCGGGGAGCTGCATGGAACGCGCCGCCTGCTGGACGTGGCCGTTGTAATCCGCAGCAAGGATGCCGGCATCAACCGGCTGACGCTCGACATTATCTTCAGCTCGGATTACGCGGACTTGGGCACCTTAGCCATTGATCGGCAGGTTTTCGATGGTGCCCCGTCTTACGAGCTCCTCAATGAGGTTACTATTTTGGGACTGATCAAACTTAGGGTCTGAAGCGTCTTCTGGATGACCTCGATAATGTGAGGATCTGCTCGGTACCAGGTGCAAAAATTTGGAATCTTTATAGGTCGGCTCGACGGCCACCCAGATTGAGCTGACGATGATCCGAGCAACGGGCACGGCGAGAAGAAGCAACCCAAATGTGCTGAGATTGGAAAGAACTTTCTCCTTTCCGGTTTCGTCTGAGCTCTCTATTTGGAGAAAAACCCTTCGGGCAGTTCGCCGCTTCGGCTTCGACGTGGCTTTTGCTCGCGGCGGAGTGCCAGATTGACGCCCGCATCGTGATCGAGGGATGCCCTGGTCGCGCTACCGGTTTGATGCGAGTAAGCGTTATCGGTCAACGGAGGAAACAGCGGTCATGTCCGGACAGAGTTCCGTCAAACCCGGCGACACGTCGAGCACTTCGCTTGCCAGCCCGGAGGCGATGCTCGGCCTCTGGACCTCATGGGTCGATGCCGCATCGAGACTGGCCAGCGCAGGGGGGCCGGTGCCCTGGCACTTGTCGCCCGACCAAGTGACCGGCGACCTGCTCCGGGGCGGCATCCAGCAACTGAGCGGCATGCTCGCGAAGGACCCCATCCTGCATGCGATGGAGACGGCACTCAACGCCAATCCGTTGCGGGACGTGGTCCCGGTGGACTGGGCAGAAATCGCACGGGCATTGCGCGCGGTCTGGCTGCATTCGCTCAAGCAGCCGGACAGTGCGATCGCGTCGAGCCTCGAGATCAACCTTCGGCTCTGGCAATCAGCGTTGGAAATCTGGAATGAGGCGAGCCGGCGGTGGATGGGATTGACCACCACCGAACCGGCGCCCACAACGACAGGCGACAAGCGCTTTGCCGCGCCTGAGTGGCAGGGCAATCCCGTCTATCGCACGCTAAAGGAGCTGTACCTTCTCGCCTCCGACTGGCTGCTCGACCGCACCGCCGACCTCACTGACCTGAGCGAGGCGGAGCGGCAGCGACTTAACTTCCATCTTCGCCAGTTCGTCGATGCAATGAGTCCGACCCTGCTGCTCGCCTCCAACCCGGTCGCCCTGCGCCGTGCAGTTGAGACGGGCGGCGGGAGTCTCGCTGACGGCGTGCGCAACCTCCTGCGCGACCTCAAGGAGGGCAAACTGACCATGGTCGATACGACGGCCTTTGCTCCAGGGCGCAATCTGGCGCTCACGCCGGGCAAGGTCATCCTGCGCAACAAACTGATCGAACTGATCCAGTACACGCCGACGACGGACACGGTCTACAAGGTGCCGCTGATGCTGATCCCACCGTGGATCAACAAATACTACATCATGGACATGCAACCGAAGAACAGCCTTGTCCGCTTCCTGGTAAGTCACGGCTTCGCCGTGTTCATGCTGTCATGGCGCAACCCGGATGCCTCGATGGAGGAGACCTCGATCGAGGAATACATGGACCTCGGTCCACTCGCCGCGAGCGACGCCGTCCGGGAGATCACCGGCGCTGAGACCGTGAACGTGATGGGCTACTGCATCGGGGGAACGTTGTTGGCGATGACCCTGGCATGGCTCGCGGCCAAGGACGACAACCGATTTGCCTCGGCGACATTCATGGTGTCGCTTCAGGATTTCGCGAACGTTGGCGACACGTCGGTGTTCCTCGGCGAACCGACGGTAGACTTCATCGAGCAGCAGATGATGGAACGCGGCTATCTCGACAGCCGCGAGATGTCGAACATGTTCAACCTGCTGCGCAGCAACGACCTGATCTGGTCGAACGTGGTGAACAACTATCTGCTGGGGCAGAAACCGCCGGCTTTCGATCTGCTATACTGGAACAGCGACGGCACGCGCATGGCGCGCAGCGCGCACAGCTGGTATCTGCGCAATACTTACGTCGAGAACAATCTAGTGGAGCCCGGTAAGATCGAGCTCAAAGGTGAAAAGCTTGACCTCGGCCGCGTCCGGATCGACGCTTACGCGGTCGGTGCCGAGAAGGATCACATCGTGCCGTGGAACTCCGCCTGGCGGATCACGCAACTGATGAACGCCAGCCGGGTGCGGTTCATCCTTGCATCCAGCGGCCACATCGCAGGAATGATCAATCCCCCCGGCGGCAAGGGCATGTTCTGGACGAACGAGGCAGCCGCGGGGACAGCTGACGAGTGGCTGAAGGGCGCTGAGCGCCATGACGGAAGCTGGTGGACGGACTGGTCCTACTGGCTGGCTGCGCACGCCGGCGAGAAGGTACCGCCTCCCTCGCTCGGCAATAACAAGTATCCGCAACTCCAGGACGCTCCGGGGAGCTACGTGCTACAAACCTAGCCACGTTTTGGCAGGCCAGTTCCTTGTGAGTCCTGAAGCTACCCTTATGTATGAAAAAGCGAGAGCCACTCCCTGGATCCCTGATCGACTTTAACGGCAGCGTCGGCGGCGCAGGCCTGCGACAGGCGCAGGCGCTTGTGCTCCGTCCTGGAGGATGACGCGCATCCCCCGGACATTCTTACCCACCCTCGTCTGCACGGGGCCGAGAAGCCTTTCCGCTCGTCTGACCGGCGCTCTCGTCCATTTGCCCGCGCGGCTTTCTCTTCGGTATCCGGCGAGATGCCGGGGAACTGTATCCACGGCAGCCAAGCTCGCATGACCGTTGGCGTCAGATTGCTGACCGCATCCAGCATTTGCTGCTCAACCTTGGCCATTACGGCGGCTTGCATGGGTCTCAGGTCTGGCAGGCCGAGAAAGCTGCGCGCTTCCTCCAGGGTGCAGTCGATCTCGATATGGACCTTCACGACGAGCGCTCTCCAAATGCCGGCAGGCCTGCGACTGGCCCAGGCGTTTTCAAGGCCATGCCGGAAGTGAGGATGTGGTATAGACCGGATGATCACGATGGACACCCACGCCGAAACCTTTACCCCTGCGGAGCGCGCCTACATCCGCAGCGAACTGGACCGCTACTTCACGACGCTTCCGACCGTTGCCGAAGGGCTGATGCTCAAGACCTGGAAGACCGGACCACGCGCCGGCCAACCGAAACTGGGGCCCGCCGCTCAGAGCCTGCTTGACCGCGGGTTCGTGTCGCTCGATCCGCACAGCGGGCTGCCGCGCCTGTTCTTCACCGCGACCGGCTTGGCCGCGCTGCGGGTGATGATGGGTGACCGCCGGCTCGCCGATCCCGAGAAATTCGCCCACATCCGGACGGAACTTGGGATCGACCCGCCCGCGGAAGCCAA
>JAFAHH010000959.1 GCA_019237355.1 Acetobacteraceae bacterium
TGTACTCGGTGAGGCGGTCCTGCAAGACCGGCAGGCCCACTAAATCACCGTAGAACATCGGCCCCCCTTTATGCACTGGCCAGCCATAGCCATAAACCCAGATCACATCGATGTCGCCGGGCCGAATCGCTATGCCTTCGTGCAGGATGCGGGCGCCTTCGTTGATCATCGGATAGACCAGGCGTTCGAGAATTTCCTGTTTGCTGACTTGCCGGCGGGTTATCCCTTGCTGCTTGGACATCTCGACGATGATCCGCTCCACCTCCGAATCGGGTGTAGGCTTCCGTCCCTCATAGCGATAGAACCCAGCGCCAGTTTTCTGACCGTACCGGCCGGCCTCGCAAAGCGCATCGAAGATCGGCGCACGAACGCCTTTTTGCTTGCGGATCCGCCACCCCACATCCAGCCCGGCCAGATCGCCCATTGCAAATGGTCCCATGGGGAACCCGAAGTCGGTGAGCGCGGAATCTACGTCTTGCGGCAAGGCGCCTTCCAGCAACAAGTGCTCGGATTGCGCGGTACGGCCGGCCAGCATGCGATTGCCGACGAAACCGTCACATACGCCCACGACGGCGCACACCTTACCAATGGTGCGGCCGACCGAAAGCGCAGTCGTGAGTGCCTGGAACGAACTCTTCTCCGCCCGCACGATCTCGAGCAAGCGCATGACGTTGGCTGGGCTGAAGAAATGCATGCCCAGTATATCTTCCGGCCGGCTGGTAAGGGACGCAATCTCATTGATGTTGAGATAAGAGGTGTTGGTTGCGAGCAAAGCGCCGGGTTTGGCTAGCCGGTCGAGATCGGCAAAGACCTTCTTCTTGAGGTCCATTTCCTCGAACACCGCCTCGATCACCACATCGCCTTCGGCGACGCGGGCGAAATCGGTGGTGGGCGCAATCAGCTCCATGCGCTTGCCGAGCTCGCCCTCCTTCATGCTTGCGCGCGAGACGGCCGTGCGGTAATTGCCTTCCACACGATCCATACCTCGCTTCAGCGCGGCGTCCTCGGCCTCGATCACCGTCACGGGAATGCCGACGTTGGCGAAGCACATGGCAATGCCGCCGCCCATCGTACCGGCGCCAATCACGACGGCGCGGGAGATCGGCTTTGGCTTCACATCCGCGGGCATTCCAGGAATTTTCGCGGCTTCGCGTTCGGCAAAGAAAATATAACGCTGAGCCCGGCTTTCATCGCCGCTGACGAGTTGCATGAATAGATCGCGCTCGATCCGCATTCCCTCGTCGAACGGTTTGGTCACAGCGGCCCGAACCGCTTCCACGCAGAGTTTTGGCGCCTGGGCGCCCCGAGTGCGGCGCAGCAATGGCTCGGCGGCACGGTCGATCAGTCCCGGGTCTGCGCGGGCAGGGATCAGTTTTTCATCCCGGTCCCGCACGCGCTTCAAGGGCGCGCTCGCAACTTCCTGGGCAAATGCAATCGCCGCATCGGGAAATGGGCCGTCGAGGACTTTGTCGATCACGCCGTCGGCTAGGGCTTGTTCGGCGGAGATCGCCTCGCCTGAAACGATCACTTTCAGCGCCTTCTCCGGCCCAACGATGCGGGGCAGGCGCTGCGTACCTCCCGCGCCGGGGAGAAGACCGAGCTTCACCTCCGGCAACCCCACCCGGCTGCCCGGCCAGGCCACCCGGTAATGGCAGCCAAGCGCCAATTCGAGCCCGCCCCCGAGCGCCAAGCCGTGGATCGCGGCTGTTATGGGCTTAGGCATATCCTCGATTATGGTGATCACGTCACGCAGGTTCGGGTCCTGGGGCGGCTTGCCGAACTCGGTAATGTCAGCGCCGCCCGAGAAGGCCCGCTGGCTGCCGGTCAGCACCACGGCGCGCACGGCCGGGTCGTCGCGCAGTTGATGCATGGCTGTAACCAGCCCGGCACGCACCTCATGCTTCAAGGCGTTCACCGGCGGATTGTCGATAACCACCAAGGCCACGTCGCCTTCGCGACGCAGATCGATGCAGGAGTTGATGCTGCCCATCGTCTGAGTTCCTCCCGAGGACTATTTGCAGCTTGGCGGGAGCGGTGCTTGAGTGCTGGCTAGGTTGCGCTGGCGGTGGGTGTTCGTCAACGCTTTGCTGGATTGGACCCTAACCACGGAGGAAGCGCATCATGTCTTTGCCGGCTTCGCTGCAAGGCCGCTTACGCCTGCCTGTCATGGCGTCCCCGATGTTCATTGTCTCCAATCCGGATCTTGTTATTGCGCAATGCACCTCGGGCATCATCGGGTCATTTCCGGCGCTCAATGCGCGCCCGGCGGAGATGCTGGAAGAATGGCTCAAGCGGATTTGCGATGCATTGCCCGAACATGATGCGGGTCACCCGGAGCGGCCAGCAGCGCCTTTCGCAGTGAACCAAATTGTACATAAATCCAATGATCGGCTCGCGCACGATCTCGATCTGTGCGTCAAGTATAAAGTACCGATTTTAATTACGTCGCTCGGCGCCCGAGAAGAGGTGAATGAGGCCGCGCATTCGTATGGCGGGGTCGTATTCCATGATGTGATCAACCAGAGATTTGCACATAAGGCGATCGAAAAGGGCGCGGACGGACTGGTTCTGGTCGCCACGGGCGCTGGCGGCCATGCGGGCACGTTATCGCCGTTCGCCTTGGTGCAAGAGACACGGGAATGGTTCGATGGGCCGATCGTCCTTTCTGGGGCAATCGCCACAGGCGGTGCGATCCTGGCGGCGCAAGCGATGGGCGCCGATCTCGCTTACGTGGGATCCGCCTTTATTGCGACGGAAGAGGCCTACGCGCCGGAGGCGTACAAGGCGATGATTATCGAAGGGAGTGCTGAGGATATCGTCTATACCAACTTGGTCACAGGCGTACCCGGCAACTACCTGAAGCAGAGCCTCATCGGGGCCGGGCTTGATCCTGACAACCTGCCACAATCCGACCCGAGCAAGATGAATTTCGGCTCAGGATCGAAAAAGGCCTGGCGCGATATTTGGGGGTCTGGGCAGGGAATCGGGGTGGTGAAAAAGATCGTAACGGCGCACGAGCTGATCGAGCGCTTGGCGCACGAATACGAACAGGCGCGGCGGCGGCTGGCGGTTTCAGCCTACCCCTGGCCCGCGGCGCAGGCCGAACTGGAGACCGGGGAGGTCAAGCCGCCCTTTTGAGCTTATCGGCGTACGTCCTGCGGAATTTGGCGACCTTCGGGGCAATCACCACCTGGCAATACCCGGCCCAGGGGTTGCGCGCGAAGTAATCGTGGTGCTCCTCTTCCGCCGGGTAGAATCTATGGAACGGAACGATTTCGGTGACCAGCGGCGCGCCCCAGATGTTTGCGTTCGAGATTTCCTGCATCACGTGGCGGGCGGTGCTGGCCTGCTCGTCTGAATGGGTCAAAATAATCGAGCGGTATTGTGGGCCGATATCGTTGCCCTGCCGATCCTTGGTGGTAGGATCGTGGATGGTGAAGAACACCCGCAGCAAATCGGCATACGAGATTTGCTCCGGATCGAAGGTAACTTGCACCACTTCGGCATGCCCGGTGCGGCCGGTACAAACCTGCTTATAGGTGGGGTTTGGAGCATGCCCGCCCGCGTAACCAGAAGTGACCCGGTTCACCCCACGAAGCTCCTTGAATACCGCTTCTAAGCACCAGAAGCAGCCGCCGCCCAGTGTCGCAAGTTCTTCTGCCATCTGACCCCGTCCTCCGCCCTCTATTTGTGGCTGGCCGTTGCGAAATCCAATAAGGATTCGAGCAGCGCTGTGTCGTTGATGACCCGGGGTACTTTGTTCTGCCCCCCGAGCCGCCCGCGAGCACGCATCCAATCGGTAAACAGGCCCGCCCGCGCTAGCACCATACGGGGTAGGTCCATCTGCCCGCCGCGGCGGTGGGCGCGGTAATCCTCGTTGAGCTGGCATAGCCTCGCATCAAGCGCTTGGGCGAAGGCGGCGGATAAGACGGAATGGCCGGGCTCGAGCTCGATGACGAACACATGCCGGCCGCGGGCGCCCTCGCCGGGTTCCGGGCCTACTGAGAACTCGACTACGCTCACGCGCATTGTGGTGGCGGCTTCCAGAACGGCGCCTTCGATTTCCTCGCCGGTGAGATGCTCGCCGTATGCGGAGAGGAAGTATGAGGTGCGGCCAACGACCAACAGCCGGGGTGGGTTGCGATCCAGCACGCGGACCACGTCACCCAGCACATACGCCCATAGGCCGGCGCAGGTGCTCAGTACCAGGGCGTAGTCGGCACCGGGCTCGGCATTCGCGATCCAGTACCGGGGCGGGTGATCCGCATCGAGCTCTGCCACCGGCACGAATTCATAGAACAGGCCGTTATCGAGGATGATGCGCATGCCTTCGCGGGGTGCGCGATCGGCGATCGCGATGAAACCCTCGCTGGCCGGGTAGACTTCGCGCAATTCGGCATGGCTGGCTTCGAGCCATTCGGCAAAGCGGGCCTGATAGGGGGCGAAATTCACGCCGCCATGCACGAGAAGCTCGAGCCTTGGATAGAAACTAACGAGGCGGCGGGGCGACGCTGGCCGCAGCCCGGCCAGGCGCTCGAAGAGGACAAGAAGCCAGCTTGGGGTGCCGCTGAGGGCCGTTATGGGGGTGCGGAGCGAGGCGCGTGCGATAAGATCAATCTTGCGCTCCCAGTCGGCGATCAAGGCCAGGTTCGGCAGCGGGAAATACCAGGGCCGGGCCCAGAGGGGGACACGCACCGCTGCGATGCCGCTGAGATCCCCGCTGTATACGCCGGGGGCCTCGCGCTTGAGGTCGGTGCTGCCGCCGAGCAGGAAGTTACACCCGGCCAGGATCCGGGTGGCCGGTCGGTTTCGGTAATGATGCACAAGAGTATCGAGCGCGGCGCGGCGATTGGCGCGAATCATCGCGCGGCTCACTGGGATGTATTTGGTCGCTCCGCTCGTTGTTCCGGAAGAGAGGGCGAGGAACGGTATCCGGCCCGGCCAGGTGACATTTTCGAGGATCGGAAAGCGGGGCTGCCACCAATCGCGCCAGAAATTTTCGTATTTTCGGAGGGCCACTTGCCCCTGGAAGTCGGCAACCGAACGGATGCCGGCGAAGCCGTGCGCCTGGCCGAACTCGGTCCGGGCCGCATGACGGACCAGCCGCAGTAAGAGCCTTTCCTGGACAGAAGCTGGGTCTTGGCGGTCGAGCTGCGTTCCGCGCCAGCTCGCATAAGCACGAAGCAATGGCGTTGCATCGATCACATCGTACTCGAGGCTGGTTGCAAGGAGACCAGATGCGGAAATTCGTGAGCGATCCGGCTGCTCGTCAGCGGCATTCGGATTTCCTGGCGTGCCCGCCAAAGCGGCACTTGGTCGGCATAATTGTCGCTGCCGAGCCAGCCATCCTGGCCACCTAGCAATACAAAAAAGGAGTCGTCTGGATCCGCCATGTCGGCCAGAAAGCGCGCTTGGGAACCATAAGTAACGCTGTGCCGCTTCCGAACGAGGCCATGCGCCATCTTCATCAACGTTTCCCGGGATCCGCCCACCCCGTATTCCGCGATACGGAAACGGCGGCTCACGAGGGGAATCCGCGCGAGGGGTGATTGCAAACGGAGCACGTGCATGTCTCCCCAACCGGGATAGCGCGCAGCATCTCTTGCTGCTGCTCGTAGCGCCCCCAAAATTAGGCCTGTTCGCTCGGCTAGCGGAAGGGCTGCAAGATCCTCGCACAGGTAAGTAGTGACGTAGTTCCAGTCGCTCCTTGGGCGTGGCAGCCGATGCCGAGCCGCCGCGCGCTCGAGCCGCTGAAACAAATGGCACACCAATGTTTCGAACGCGACTGGGCCTGCGGAGGAGGAATCATAACTGTGATTCCAGGCCTGGAGGGAAGCGATAAACTCGGGCTGCTCTGCAGCTAATCCGCAGTCATTGATTGTTTGCAGAATTTTCGCTTTCAGCGCAGCGGAAGCGGACGAAACCACATCGTGCTGAACAGAGCGTACATCGTCAAGAGTAAGTTTACTGCTTGTTGCGAGCAAGGATTGTAACCGCTGAGCCCGCTCCGGATTGATTCGAAAACAATCGATCGAAATATCCGTATTCGCAGGAGGGTTGTTCGCGGAGGCGATGAAGCCTTCGGCTGGATCAAGCGCCCAAGGGAGCTCGGTTGCATTTCGGAACCCTTGCCAGCAAGCCGCGGGATCCTCCGGATCGAGCACAAGGTCTGAGGACTCGCGCGCGGCGCGTTTTGGTAGCCAGACCGCCATGACTTGCCCGATATGGCCGTCCTTGGTTGCGACCTGAATATTTTGGCCGCCGACACCGTAGGTGGCGAAAGCGGCGCGAAACTCTGCGGCACAGGTAGAACGTGCAACGTTAAGGAAAGCGGTGATTTCGTCGCTGGCTTCGTGGCCCGCCCAGCGCAAAGCGACCACCTCGTGTGCTTGGGAGGAGAAAAACTTGGAGTCCGAAATTATCGGGCCCAGGGCGGAAGAGCGCAGCGTAACCGAGCATCGGCGCCATGCGCGCGTACGTAAAGTCTCAGTGCGACTCTCGATCGGCAAGGCCTTTACGTTGTAGAGCTGGCTTGAAGCGGCCCGCATGTTCGTGCCGCCCCAGGCCAAATGCGAGTTTCGGCCTAACCCGAAAATCGGCAACCCTGCGGGCATGAGGCCCACCACATGCATGGAAGGGCATCTCACGCCGGCGAGCAGCCAGAGATTTGGCAAAAGTTGGGGGAGGTGGGCGTCACTGGCCAGCAGGGCTGCCCCTTTGGCCGCCCGCGATGGCCCAATCACGCAGCAATTGCTTCCCGGCCCGCTCCGCGCGAGCAACGCATCCATCAGAGCGGCGTCAACGGGACCAGCCCTGAAGCTGGTCACCGCGGAATCTCCGGCAGCTATCGCACGCCGCCAGGTTTCAGGCCAATCGGGATCGCCCCGGCGGCGCGAAAGATCGAAGAAGGTGAACCAATTGATATCGGCGCCGGCTAGCCGGCCGATCGCGATCAGGTCGGCAACGCTCCATTGCTCGCGACGGATGCCAAGCAGTGGATTTTCTGGCGGCGCGGAACGAACGTGATCCTGATACCAGTTGAGCCCGCCTAAGAAGGCTTGCACCCACGCCCGGGTCTCCTCGGGCATCCGTTCCCAGACCCCGTCCGCAACTTGAGGGAAATTAATCAGCCGTATCGTGTGATCGAGATCCCAGGCGTATGGCCCAGCAATTTCAGACAGCCGGCCGTAAACAAGGCGCTTCGCAAGCGCGAGTTGCCCCTCGCGCAGGTGGGCGTGCACGAGTCCGAGCGCAAACGCGCAATCGTGATCCGTTTCAGCCTCTATATAAGGTACCGCGTATTCATTCCATCGAACTGAGACTGGGCGTTGCAGGGGCAGATTTTTTGCCGGGAAGACTGCGAGGCGCCGCTGGAATTTTTGGCGTTTCGGAAAGAAAGCCCTGATATGCATCAGTAACGAAAGAGCGAGGATAGGCAGATAGGGCCTGACCATTGGGCGGCGTTTACCTGGTATTCATCACAAGCGCGCAAAATGAGAAACGGTTCTGGGCAGGGTCACGTCCATCACATGGGTACTTTTTTTTTAATCCTGTGGACAACCATTTTTTTACTTCCATGCATCGGAGCATTTGGCAGTTACCGTGCTTCCTCTGCCGGACAAAGCGATAGTAAGGGGCCAGAGGCCGAACGGGATATGCCGGACGAGGTCAAGAACGACATGAATTTTAAGCAAGCAGAATTTGATGTGGGATCGTCGGCCCGGCAGGTCTTATCGACTCTGGAACGCGACGCGGCGCGGTTGCTCGTTCGGCTGGAAATCGCGTCTCAGGAAGGCTTACGGCTGCGAAGCGACAAACGCCGCCTTGAAGCCATGCTGCGCGGCATGATTTCGGACGCTATTCAGCGCGCCCCTTGCGGCCGGGTGTTGGTTAGCGCTGGGCGGCACGGCGGACGCGTTTATGTGAGCGTGGTGGATGACGGTGAGGCTGTGCCGGGGGATGTTCTGGCAGCCTCACTGCGGGAAGCCCAGCGGATGGTTGCGCTGCAAGGCGGCTTTCTCGACCATGAAAGCCAGCAGGGCCGAGGCACGATGGTGCGGATCCGCCTGCTCGACCCAGCTCAGGCCCGGCATTCGGGGCCGATACCCTTGCCGCTTGTTGCTGAAAGGGCAAAGGCCGCGACGATCTCTGACCGGGCACGCGGGGCGGTTGGCGAGGAGGTGGGCTGAAGCGAGAGGCGGGCCCAGCAAGCACATTCCTCGCCGAGCACTGCTGCTCTAACGTCACCCCCGCAAACCTCCGATCAATTGCGATTGAGTCTATCTGGAGTGGAGCGCTGGGGACGAATGTCGTGTTGATGAGCCCACCCGTTGGCCAGATCCCCCAGCCTGGCTGATCTGACGCGCTTGGCCGCTTGGCCGACAGCTTGCGACAATTTGCCCGCGGATCTGGGAGACCGCATGGTGGGCGGTGACGGGTTCGAACCGCCGACCCTCTCGGTGTAAACGAGACGCTCTACCGCTGAGCTAACCGCCCGACCGCGCGAGCCGGATCATTCGGCGGGAGTGAGGTTGACGGCATCCTTAAGGCTCTTGCCGGGCTTAAACCGCACTGAGTTGGACGCTGGGATCTCGATTTCCTCTCCCGTCCGCGGGTTCCGACCGGTTCCCGCCTTCCGCTGCGCGGTCTGGAATGTGCCGAAACCAACCAACCGCACTTCTTCGTTATTCTTCAGCGCTTTCTCGATAGCGCCGAAAACCGAGTCCACAACCTCGGCCGCCTTGGCCCGGCCGATCCCGGTCTCCTCGGCGACTGAGGCGATCAGGTCCATCTTATTCACGAATCCTTTCCCCCTTTCAATCCTTGTCCCCCCAACTAGGCCAGAGGGATTTTTGGCAGTCAATCAAATGACGCGCCCCAGGACGCGGCAAGTCGTCCCAGGGCGTGGAGGCTAGGCATCAGTGTGGCAGAGAGGCCCCTGCCGGCTCTGGGGCAGGAGGTGCGACTGGCTCGGGGGGTTCTTCCCACTCGATCGGCTCAGGCCGGCGCACCAGCGCTTGCGCGATCACGTCATCGACGTGTGCCACGGGCACCAGGGTGAGATGCTTTTTCACGCTATCCGGGATTTCCGCCAGATCCTTCTCGTTCTCCTTGGGGATGAACACCGTCGTGAGCCCAGCACGCAGCGCCGCCAGCAGCTTCTCCTTCAAGCCGCCGATCGGCAGCACCCGGCCGCGCAGGGTGATCTCGCCGGTCATGGCGATATCCTTGCGCACGGGGATGCCCGTGAGCACGCTGACGATGCTGGTCGCCATGGCAATACCCGCAGAGGGGCCATCCTTCGGGGTCGCCCCCTCCGGCACATGCACGTGGATGTCGCGCTTCTCGAACACGGTCGGCTTGATCCCGAACTGCACGGACCGGCTCCGCACATAGCTGAGTGCGGCCGACACGCTCTCCTGCATCACGTCACCGAGCTTACCCGTCTGCTTGATGTTGCCCTTGCCGGGCAGCAGCACGCTTTCGATGGTCAGGATTTCGCCGCCGACCTCGGTCCAGGCCAGGCCGGTGACGACACCGACCATATCCTCGGCCTCGGCTTCGCCATAACGGAACCGGCGGACACCCGCGTATTTGTCCAGGTTCTTGCGGGTGATCGCGACTTTCTTGGTTTTCTTGGTCACGATCTCCTTCACCGCCTTACGGGCGAGGTTGGCGATCTCGCGCTCGAGATTCCGCACCCCGGCCTCCCGCGTGTAGTAGCGGATCAGGTCGCGCAGCGCGTCTTCCGAGATCGCCCACTCGTCCTTCTTCAGGCTATGGGCCTCGGATTGCTTGGCGATCAGGTGCCGCCGGGCAATCTCGACCTTCTCGTCCTCGGTGTAGCCGGGGATGCGGATGATCTCCATCCGGTCCATCAGCGGCTGCGGCATGCGCAGGCTGTTGGCGGTGGTGACGAACATCACGTCCGACAGGTCGTAATCGACCTCGAGGTAATGGTCGTTGAAGGTGCTGTTCTGCTCGGGGTCGAGGACCTCGAGCAGCGCCGAGGAGGGATCGCCGCGCCAATCGGCGCCCAGCTTATCGATTTCGTCGAGCAGGAAGAGCGGGTTCGAGGTCTTCGCCTTCTTCATGCCCTGAAGGATCTTGCCGGGCATGGAGCCGATATAGGTCCGGCGATGGCCGCGGATCTCCGCCTCATCGCGCACGCCGCCCAAGGACATGCGCACGAATTGCCGGCCCGTGGCACGCGCCACCGACTTGCCGAGCGAGGTCTTGCCTACGCCGGGCGGCCCAACGAGGCACAGGATCGGGCCACGCACTTTGTTGCTGCGCGACTGCACGGCCAGGTATTCGAGGATGCGCTCCTTGACCTTCTCGAGCCCGTAGTGGTCGGCGTTCAGCACCCGCTCGGCCTCGTTCACGTCGTTGCGGACCTTGCTGCGCTTTTTCCAGGGGATGGAAAGCATCCAGTCGAGGTAGTTGCGCACCACCGTCGCTTCGGCCGACATCGGGCTCATGGTGCGGAGCTTTTTCAGCTCGGCGATGGCCTTCTCGCGGGCTTCCTTGGAAAGCCTGGTCTTCTTGATCTTGGCTTCCAGCTCGGCGCTTTCGTCCTTGCCTTCTTCGCCTTCGCCCAGCTCCTTCTGGATGGCCTTGAGCTGCTCGTTCAGATAGTACTCGCGCTGGGTCTTCTCCATTTGGCGCTTGACGCGGTTGCGGATGCGCTTCTCCACCTGGAGCACGCCGATCTCGGATTCCATATGGCCGAAAACCCGCTCGAGCCGCTCGCTGACCTTCGGTGTTTCCAGCAGCTCCTGCTTCTCGGCGATCTTGAGATTGAGATGCGCCGCAACCGTGTCGGCGAGCTTGCTCGGGTCCTCGATCTGATTGAGCGAGACCAGGACCTCTGGCGCAATCTTCTTGTTCAGCTTGATATACTGCTCAAACTGGGTGATCACCGTCCGGCCGAGCGCTTCGAGCTCCTCAGCAGGTCCCGCCTGATCGGGCAGGTCTTGCACGAAGGCTTCGAAATAGGCCTGGGTCTCTTTGAATTCAGTGATCTTGGCCCGGCGGCCGCCTTCGACTAAGACCTTCACGGTGCCGTCCGGCAGCTTCAGAAGCTGTAAAATGGTGGAAACGGTGCCAACCCGGTAGATGTCCTCAGCCGCGGGATCGTCTTGGGCCGCGTTTTTCTGGGCGACAAGCAAGATCTGCTTGTCTTCGCGCATTACCGCCTCGAGCGCACGGACAGACTTCTCACGCCCGACAAAGAGCGGCACGATCATATGGGGAAAGACCACGATATCACGCAGCGGCAGGATGGGAAGTAATTCTCCCCGGGGCTCTGAGCCAGGGCGATGAGATTCCGTCATGATGACCTCCTTCGGGACAGTCGAGCGGGACCCGCCCGGCTGCGGCACGGATCGCGCTACAAGGAAGGGTATGGTGCCCTTTAACGCGATCCGGATATCGGCACCGCGATTGTGCGGTGCAAGAACTTGAAATCAGGATCGCCGGACTAGGGCCGACACCCCGGGCTTAGGCGCCGCCCTCCGCCCGCTCCTTGCCATAGAGATAGAGCGGATTGGTGCGCCCCTCGGCAATTTCTCGGTTGATGACCACCTCCTCTACCCCGTCTAGGCCGGGCAGATCAAACATTGTACCGAGCAGTATGCTTTCCATAATCGAACGTAGGCCTCGGGCTCCGGTTTTACGCGCGATCGCGCGAACTGCAACCGACCGTAGCGCATCCTCAGTGAAGGTCAACTTGACTCCCTCCATTTCGAAAAGGCGCGCGTATTGTTTCACCAGAGCGTTTTTAGGCCGGGTAAGAATCTCAACTAATGCGTTTTCGTCAAGGTCTTCTAGCGTGGCCACAACCGGGAGGCGGCCGATGAATTCTGGGATGAGGCCGAACTTCAGCAAGTCTTCCGGCTCCACCTCGCGGAGGATCTGACCCATCCGGCGCTCGTCGGGCGCCCTTACCTCAGCGCCGAAGCCGATCCCGGAGCCTTTCCCGCGGGCGGCGATAATCTTTTCAAGCCCGGCGAAGGCTCCCCCGCAGATGAACAAGATGTTCGTCGTGTCCACCTGCAGGAATTCCTGTTGCGGGTGCTTGCGCCCGCCCTGCGGCGGCACGGAAGCGACCGTGCCCTCCATGATCTTCAGGAGGGCCTGCTGCACCCCCTCCCCACTCACATCCCGGGTGATGGAAGGATTGTCGGATTTGCGGCTGATCTTATCGACCTCGTCGATATAGACGATGCCGCGCTGTGCCCGCTCGACATTGTAGTCGGCCGATTGCAGCAACTTCAGGATGATGTTTTCCACATCCTCGCCGACATAGCCCGCTTCGGTAAGCGTGGTGGCGTCGGCCATTGTGAATGGCACATCGAGAATCCGGGCAAGCGTCTGGGCGAGCAGCGTCTTGCCGGACCCGGTCGGACCTACCAGCAGAATGTTGGATTTGGCGATTTCGACGTCGTTGTTCTTCGCCCCATGGGCAAGCCGCTTGTAGTGGTTGTGCACCGCCACGCTGAGCACACGCTTCGCGTGATCCTGGCCGATGACGTAGTCGTCCAGCACCTTGCAGATTTCCCGCGGAGTCGGCACCCCGTCCCGAGCCTTGACGAGATGCGTCTTGTGCTCCTCGCGGATGATGTCCATGCAGAGCTCGACGCACTCGTCGCAAATGAACACCGTAGGTCCGGCAATCAGCTTACGGACCTCATGCTGTGACTTGCCGCAGAAGGAGCAGTAGAGAGTGTTCTTGGGATCAGCGGATTTGCTCATGCGCGCTCCTCCCCGGATTGGCCGGGGCAACAAAACAATGTAGCTGCCACCCCTCCTGTGGACAAGGACTGCGTGGCCAGCCACCGCCATCCGCTCCTCTCGCGCGGAAGCATCGACATAGGGTTGGGCGCAAGGACGCAGGCGGCAGGTTCTGGTTCTGCCGCCTAGAGTTGTGTCCGGTCAAGTCCGGGCAGTATCGCCCACGGGACCTGGCCTGCTCTCGACCACCTCGTCGACAAGCCCAAAGTCTCGTGACTCCTCGGCGGACATGTATGTATCGCGCTCCAGCTTGCGCTCGATTGCCTCGATCGGCTGGCCGGTGTGGCGCACGTAGATCTCGTTCAGCCGTTTGCGCAGGGTAAGGATCTCGCGCGCCTGGATTTCAATATCGGTTGCTTGGCCTTGCGCGCCGCCCGAGGGCTGATGCACCATCACCCGGGCATTCGGGAGCGCAAATCGCTTCCCTTTTGCTCCGGCGCAGAGAAGCAAGCTGCCCATGGAGGCCGCCTGGCCGATACATACGGTGCTCACCGGGCTGCGGATATACTGCATGGTGTCGTAGATCGCCAGCCCGGCCGAAACCACGCCGCCGGGGCTATTGATGTAGAAAGCGATGTCCTTCGTGGGATTGTCGCTCTCCAGAAATAACAACTGGGCGCAAATCAGCGAGCTTACCTGATCGAAGACAGCCCCAGTTAGAAAGATGATCCGCTCCTTGAGCAGCCGCGAGTAGATATCGAACGCGCGCTCGCCGCGTGCGCTCTGCTCGACCACCATCGGTACGAGCGTGTTGCCGTAGACTTCAACGGGATCGCGATCCCTCATTGTGTTAGCCTTCCTAGTCAGAGACTCTTTTTCGTAGGCGAAGCGTAAGCCAGTTCAGGCGTTGCGCCAAGCTGAGCGCGATTATGCCTCGTTCTCTTCGACCTCAGCCGCTTTCGCCTCGTCTTGCGGGGCCCCAGCTTCAGCGGGCGTTGTCGGCCGATCCGGGCCTTTCGCCAATTCCTCGGCGGTGACCGTCTGTTCCGAAATGCCGGCCAGCTCCAGGATGTAGTCTACCACCTTCTCCTCGAAAATTGGCCCGCGCAGGTTCTCGGCGGCTTGAGGGTTCTTGCGGAAGAATTCCATCACCTTCTGCTCCTGCCCGACATACCGCCCCGCTTCGGTGCGCATGGCACGGCTCATTTCCTCGGAGCTGACGGAGATCCCGTTCGCTGATCCGATTTCGGCGAGCAGGAGCCCAAGCCTAACCCGGCGATCGGCAATGGCGCGGTACTCGGCCTTTAAGGTTTCCTCGTCTTTGCCTTTGTCGTCCTCGTCCAGCCGTCCTTGCTGGCGATCGGCCTCAAACCGGCGCCAGATCTGATCGAACTCCGCCCCGACCATCCCTTGGGGCGCCGCAAACGTCGCGTGCGCCGCCAGGGCATCCAGCAAATCCCGTTTTAGGCGCACGCGCGACAGCTCGTCGTACTCCCGCCGCAGCCGCCGGGTGAGCGTCTCCCTTAGTTCAGCGAGATCATCGAAACCGAGTTTGGTAGCCAACTCGTCATTTACTCCCGGAATGACCCGGCGCTGCAGCTTCTTGGCGGTAACATCGAAGGTGGCCGCCTTCCCGGCAAGCTCGCGGTTGGGATAGTCTTCCGGGAAGGTCACGGTAATCGTCCGGGTCTCGCCGAGTCTTAGGCCGGCCATCTGCTCGGTGAATCCCGGAATGAACCCGGGGCCGCCGACTTCAATAGCCGAGTCCTGCGCGTGGCCGCCCTCGAAGGGCTCGCCATCGATTTTTCCTGTGAAATCGACGGTCACCAGATCGCCGGGTTCAGCGCCACGATCGTCGGTTTCGTCAACCAGCGTGCCTTGCCGCTTGGCCAGCTCGGCGAGAGACCGATCCACGGCCTCAGGCGCGACCTCAGCTTTGTACCGGGTCAGATGGATGGCGCTGAAATCCGGCTTCGGAATTTCCGGCAGAAGTTCCAGCTCGACCTTGAATTCGAGGTCTTTGGCCGGCCCGGCTCCGCCCGGATCGGGACTAACTACATCAACCCGCGGCTGCGTGGCCGGGCGCAGGCCCCGATCGGACAATAGTTGCTGGGTTGCTTCGTTCACCGATTGCTCAAGCACCTCGGCGGTCACTGCCGCGCCGTAACGCTGGCGCACTACCGGCAGAGGCACCTTGCCTGGCCGGAAGCCGGGAATGCGCAAGGTGCGGCCGAGGTCGGCGAGACGGGCGTTGCGCCGGCTTTCGATGTCCCCCGCCGGCACGATGATGGTGTAGCCGCGCTTGAGGCCTTCAGACTGCGTTTCGGTTACCTGCATTTGCCCGATGATCCTCGTCCAAAGCTAGAGCAGATCGCAATCACGTCGGATCGCGGAGGCGATTCACATCGCGTGACCGGGACCCCATCGCGCGAGCGCGATGGGAATCCCAATCTGCTCGCAAAACAAAATAAAAGCGGTCCCACGCGAGCGGAAACGCCTTGAGTGGTGCGGGCGGAGGGACTTGAACCCCCACGGCTTGCGCCACCAGAACCTAAATCTGGCGTGTCTGCCAATTCCACCACGCCCGCCGGGTCCCGAGGATTTGCTGGCTCGTAGATCTCCGAATTTCAGGAGAGATGGCTCCTGCGGGATAGCATAGTCCCGGTTCAGCATCCACCAAGCCAATTCCGGACTGTTCTTCGAGCGCGCCCCGCCCCCGCGACCGTGACGGGCCCGGCCTTTACCGCACCGAATGAGTCGCCACAAGAAGACAAGTCTTTGACGTGGCGTTCCCGGGGTGACAATCTACAGAGGAGGGTAAACGCCAATTTTCAACCATAGGCATTGTGCGTACCCAAGATCTGGCAACCCGATCGGTCTTGTCCCATGAGCGCGAGCCGACATAGGCTGCCCAGGCCGGCCGCCCTGCCTCGCGAAATCAGGGCGCCGCCAAGGGGTTACAAGATCGAGGCCGTGGACCGCGCCCTTGACATGGTGGAAGCGCTGGCCCGCATTGGTCCCGCTTCGCTGGCTGATCTCGCGGCTGAGGCGGGTTGCACGCGACCCGCGGGGTTCCGCCTGTTGCGAACCCTGCAAGCGCGCGGCTTCGCGATTCAAGACAAGCCTCGCGGCAATTGGCGGCTCGGCGCACGGTGGGGCATGCTTGCCCAAGCGGCGCAGAAGCAAGGGGCCTTGGCGGCGGCGGCGATGCCGTTCATGGCGGCCGGCGGGAGCGCCTGCGGCGAGAATGTTTATCTTACCATGAGGGATGGCCTCGAAAGCGAGACCATCGCCCTTTATCAGCATGAGCCTGCACTTCGGGTCTATTCCGAGATAGGGAAGCGTGAGCCCCTGCACGCCGGGGCGGGCCGGTTGCTGCTGGCCTATGCACCGGTCTCCATTCAGCAGCAGGTACTGGCGCAGCGTCTACCGCGCTTTACTTCGGTTACCCGAACCGAGCCTGAATGGATTAGGGCAAGGATTCGGGCGCAGGGCTGGTTGATTGCGCGCGATGAGATGGAGATTGGCGCAGTCTCGGTGTGCGCTCCTGTCCGGGACTCTTCGGGTCAGGTCATTGCCGGACTTTGCATCACCGCGCCTTCTTTTCGCATGCGCCCGCCTCGGCCGCAGTCCTTGCTGCATGAGCTCCTGGAAGCTGCTTCGAGGCTTTCGGCCGCCCTCGGCGCGCGGGAGGCGTCAGTTGAGGAGGATTCCGGCCGGCGGGCGGGCGCCGGGGGGCGTTGAGGCTGCGTGGATGAGCGCCCGGCCACCGTCGCCCAGGGCGGCCAGTCACAGCGGCCGCGAGGAACTGGACGCAAGGTGGGCCCGGGACGCAGAATCCGGCCGCACTCGGTGAATCGAAAGGATCCGGCTAGGGAGATCAGTCGCACCTCGCGCACGCCGTGGCCGGTACCGGATTTAGCGCGGATGCCGTGTAGCCGACACCGACCACCGCGGCCATCACCGCAATCACGGTGATGGCGGCAAGGGCAAGGAGTGCGCGCCTAATCATCACGCCCCTTCAATTGTTGGTTATGGAGGACAGCACCGAGGCGAGATAGATCGCGCTCGCGATAGGCGACCCAATCGCGGCCGCGACAATGAAGCGCCTTAGGGCGTCCATTGCGCCCTCAGCGAACGGCTTTCCCGAAAAAGTAAAGAAGGTGTGCTTCGCCATGGTTTCCCCGAATTGTTTTCAGGCGGTAACAGGTTCCTACCCCAGGCGGATACCCTACGCGGCGGCAGGAACGGGGGCTGTGACCCCGGTCACCTTAACCCGTCTTTCCCTACTGGCGGTCAAGAGTCCGGCAAAGTGGTTGATTTTCCTCGTGCCCAGTGGCCACGGTCGGCACCACACGAGGCGCTGTCATGCCGCATTAGCAACGTTCTGGGCGATGATTTTGGCGGGCGGCTGAGCGGGTAGGCTGATCTTGAGCTGCTGCAGCAGGATGGCTTGGTCCGCTTCGCCTGCAGGCAATAGGCCAGGAACGCCACAAATATATGTGCTTCGATGCGTTCGTCCGTTTGATGGTAGATCGGGCGGATCGCCAAGTCGTCCTTGAGTTCTTTAAACGCATCTTCGATCTCTACCAATTGTAAGTAAAGCATCCAGAGTTGCGCTGGGTCGTTACCGGTCAGATTGGAGCGCAAAATGTAGCTTCCTTCGCGACGGCGCGCTTCGCGCAATCTCTGCCAATTCACGCGAAAGCTAAACGTTTCTGGCGTAACCGGCTAGTCCTTGTTCGGCAGCTGGATGTCCATGATCCGATATGCGAGCGGGCCGGCCTCTTTCTTTGCCGCCCCAAGTTTGATCAGGCCTGATCACGCGTCAGCTTCTGCTGGCGCAGTTCATGCAACCGCTTGACCAGCTTCTTCAGCCGACGACGCCGGATCCCGTGCTCCTTAGCACGGCGCTGGCCGCTGCGCGCCAGAATGTAGACCTCGCCGTCTTGCTCAACCAATTTCGCTTCAACCGAGTCACGTACCCGGCTCCACGGCAGCGACAGGAAACTCTGTTCCATCCTGCTCAGCCGCCCACGCGGCGTGCCCACTAAGTAGTACATCGGTGTCTCGGCACGGCGCATTTCCGCCAACACCTCTTCCGTCGGGATGCCGCGGTCCATCAACCAGGTGCGGCTGACCTGCCATATTGCGCCTCGATCCGCTGGATGAATGCGCGCAGCGTCGTTTTGTCCGCGGTGTCGCCTGGCATAACCTCATAGGCGAGAGGAAAGCCGTCAGGCGTCACCACCAACGCGATTACCACCTGAACACAATCGGACCGCTTGTCGCGGCTATAACCGAACCGTCGCTTGCCCGTCTCGGGCGGATCACACTCAAAATACGAACTGGTCAGATCGTAGAGCAGAACGTCGAATTTCGCCTGGAACAGGGTTTCCCACCGGCGTTGTAAAAAGCCAAACAGATCCGCCTTGTGCACCAGCAGCTTGTCCAGGCAACCATACAAATTGTTCTTGCCGACCAGAGCAAAATCCTCATCCAGCAAGTCGCCAATCGCACTCGCTTCATACCATTACCGATGCAGGCGCCATTCACTGCCAGGGTCGATCAAGCGATAGCTCACCAGCGTCTTCAGCACGTTGAGCCAACGCGTCCGTTCCCGCGACCGAGGCAGTCGCGCCGCCCAGAACTCATTGAGTTCCAGCTGATCCCATGGATGGCAGGCCAGCCAACAGGCTCCCCTTGGCGCGGCCGACGTAGCCGCATGCCGCTCAGCCGGACATGCACCGCATCACAATCTAACGGTGGTGCCGCGCGATCCTCCGGAAACAGCGCGATCTGTTTGGTTCGCTGGCCGCGCTCATCCAACGCTTCGATCGTCTGACACCATGCGGCTCGCTGGCTGTCGTTGATCCCACCCAGATACAACACGTGACAATGCACCGTTCGACCGCCAGTAACCCGGCGGTTTTCGACGATGCTCCAGTAGCGATGCTCCTTGCCGTCCTTGCGGCGAACCTTGTGGCGCAGAAACATGCCGGGACGCTTCCAAAGTCGCCGCCCGTTTCGCAAGCCACTTGGTCGGCACCGCAGCCAACTTCGGCCACTCTCGCGCCGATCTTTCCACAGTTTCAGCAGCTTATCCCTGGCGCAGGCGAGCGAAATTGGCAAATTGGCCCGCGAGTTGGGAAAGTCGGGTTAAAGGACGATTTCGTCCGGCTGATGCCGACATCCCACTGCTCCTCAACCAGAGGAGCACGCGCCAGCCTCGGCCTGATGCGGCAATTCTCTTTGAGGTCTTGAAGTTGCTGCTATTGGCGATCCTCACTGAGCCATCCTTGGCCCTTCATACGCGGGCGCCCAGCAGGCGCGCCACATGCACCGAGGGGCCGCCGTCCACATAAATTCCGCGCACTCCTTCCGGCGGCGCGAAGAACGCGGTCGTATCGGCCACGCGGAGGTGGCATGCGGCGGCAAGTTCCAGCCCGCCGCCAACGGTAGCGCCACGCAGGGCGGCAATAGCCGGAACCGGCCGTGCCGGATTACGCGGAAGGCGGCGTGCCAGGCACGCGAGTGGTAGAAACCTCCGCTGGCTCGCGTACCCGGTGCTCGGCAAGGTCAAGGTCCGCGGAAAAGCAGGGCCCATTACCGAAAACCACGATTGCCCGCGCCTCACGCTGTGCGTGGCGCACCGCGTCCTCGAGCCGCGCCAAAAGCGCATCTCCAATAGCACTGCGCTTGTGCGGCCGGTTCAGGGCGAGCCACGCGACATTGCCGCGCAGCTCGTAGGCAACTTCGGCCTCAGCGTTCGTGGGATGCGTCATGCCCGGCCCACCGGAGGCAAGCCAAGCATCTCGCGGGCCTCGGCCGGGGAGGCGGGCTCGAGGTTCAGCTCCTTGATGATCCGTACCGTGCGCTCGATGAGCATCTCGTTGGTCGCCAGCACGCCGCGGCTATAGTAATTATTATCCTCAAGCCCGGCCCTCACATGGCCGCCGAGCAGCAATGTTTGCATCGTCGCCGGAAGCTGCGCCGGCCCAATCGCCGAGACGCAAAACATCGACTGCGGCGGAAGCAAGCGGACCATCGTCGTAAGAATATCGTGGCTGTACGGCATGCCGCCCTGGAAGTTTCGATCAGTACCAAGCACGATATTGATGTAATAGGGCGGCTTGTCATAGCCCTTTTGGATCAGCCGGGTCACATCCTGCAGAATATGGGCGGGATTGAACACCTCCCATTCCGGCTTGATGCCTCGCTCCTGGAAACGCTTCGCCATTGCCTCACATCGCGAGGGCGTCGTCAGCACGATGATTTCGCGGCTCCCGAATGTATCGACAGCCGTGAAACAATCGAACGTCGCCATTTCGGCGCCCGCATCGAGCCCCTTCAGCCGCTCCTCGAAACTCGATTCGAACAGCCCATCCGGGCGAGGCACTAGCATGTCGCCGCTGGAACCGCCGCCGGTCGAGTTATTGATGATGATCTCGCAGCGCTCCCGGACAAGCTGATTGATCCGGCGGTAAATATGGGCGTTGCAGGTGGCCTGATCGTCGGGCCGGCGCGCGTGCAACGCGGCAATCCCCGCCCCCGCCCTGAATGAGCAATATACCGAGTCCGCAATCTCCTGCGGCTGGGTCGGTAAGTTTGGGTTCGACTCCTTCGAAGCCATGCCGCCCTTCGGCGCGACTGTCACGATAACCTTATTCGGCATGACGATCTTCTCCTAACGTTTTTACGATCTCACGAGCGCCATCCGCCCTCCGAAAGCGGCTGGAAGGGCTTCTTGCCGGAACCGTCGCGAGCAGCTTGAAATAACCACGGCCCTTGGCTCTCTCTGCCGGCGACTTGGTCTGCATCAAAAATACCGGATGCAGCGCGCGACCATCGGCCCGGATCGAACCCTCCCCGAAGCAAATCGTCGAGTGGGCCGTTTCTTCATCTCATCAACAACGGCGCGCCCATCCGAAGCGCTCCCAAGCGCTGTCTTATCGCGCATGATCTGAGACACGGCGGGGTGACGGCAGAGTTGGGCACATCGAAAATAGCCTTCACGTCATCAAGATCGAGCCACCAGCGCGCCAGCGCCGAGCCGACATCAGAACCCGGTAGCCGGACCAAACGCCAAATCCGCCCCGTACCCGGCCGCATCCCGGGGGCTCGATGGCCCCAATAGCGGCAAGAACAGAAATGGCCCGCTGGGAACGCCCCACAGGGCCAGAGTGATGCCAGCATCCGTCTCATGCGC
>JAFAHH010001017.1 GCA_019237355.1 Acetobacteraceae bacterium
CCGCCGTTTCCAGCCCGCCTACCGCGGAGGAATTGCGCCGCCTCGCCATCTGGAACAACTACCGGGCGCTGATCGACCCCACACCCGGCGGCGGCTACGGCTTGCTCTACGGCCCGAACGTGGCCGCGGACGGCACGGTCACCAACTCCGAGGGCCTCATACCCGGCTGGGAGACGCTGGCCCTCGCGCGGGTGCCTTCGCGGCACGCTCCGGTCGCCGAAATCGTCACCATGATGGTGCAGATCCCGGACAGCTACGATCCGGCCCATGGCTGCATCGTTACGGGGGCTTCGTCGGGCTCGCGCGGGGTCTATGGGGCAATCGCCACCGCCGGGGAGTGGGGATTGAAGCATGGCTGCGCTGTCGCTTACACCGATAAAGGGACCGGCACCGGCGCCCACGATCTGCACAACGACACAGTGAACCTGCTGCGCGGCGAGCGGACGGAGGCGCAGAGCGCCGATGGCAACTCGAACTTCACCGCGCCGATCACCGAGAGCCAGCGCGCGGCGTTTGACCAAGCCTACCCCTACCGATTCGCGTTCAAGCACGCCCATTCGCAGGCGAACCCCGAGGCGAATTGGGGGCGCAACGTGCTCGAGTCGATCCGCTTTGCCTTCTATGTGCTGAACCAGAGATTTTCGCCCGGCCAGCCGCACGCCATCAACAAGCGCAATACGATTGTCATTGCGTCTAGCGTCTCGAACGGGGGCGAGGCCTCGATGCGGGCGCTGGAGGAGGACAAGGACCACCTAATCGACGGCCTTGCCGTCACCGAGCCGAACGTCAATCCGGTCTATGACAGCCGCTTCGTGATCCAGCAGGGCAGTGCGGCCCCCCTGGTCCGGCACAGCCGGCCCCTCGAGGACTGGGCCACGCTCGAGAATCTCTATTCGGGCTGCGCCGCAGTCGCCCAGGGCACAGCGGCGCCCCTGAACCTCGCCGCGAGCCCGGACCGCTGCAACGCGCTTGCTGCCCAGGGGTTGCTGTCCGCAACCACGACTGCCGGACAGGCTGCCGAGGCGCAGACCATTCTTAATGATTACGGCTTGCTGCCCGAGCAGAACTTTGTCTCACCATCGCACTGGTTTGCCTATGTGTACCAATCGATCGCGATGACCTACACCAACGCCTACGGCGAGTTCAGCGTGCTCGACAATCTGTGCGGCTACAGTCTCGGCGCCACGGCGACGGACACGGGCGCTCCTGTGCCGCTGTCGGCCGCTGCTGAGGCAACGCTATTTGGGACGAGCAACGGCATCCCGCCGACCGGCGGCGTGAACCTGATTAACAATCTCGCACCGGGGGGTCCGAAGGAGGACCGCGGTTCCACGCCCGACCAGGATCTTCGCGGCGCGCTCTGCCTGCGGTCCCTCGCGCGGGACATCGCGCTTGGGTCCACGCCGGCCGAGCTCTCCCCGGCACAGTCGGGACAGACGGCGCGGGTCGCGCGTGGTGTCGCCGATGTTCTCGCCACCGGAAACCTGCATGGCATCCCGGCCATCTACGCCTCTGGCCGCAACGACGCGACCCTGCTGCCCAACTTCACGGGCCGCGCCTATTACGGGTTGAACCAGGTCGTGGAAGGCGGCCGCAGCAACCTACATTTCTATGAGGTTATGAACGCGCAACACCTGGACACCTTGAACCAGTTTGCCGGCTTCAACAGCACGCTGATCCCGCTGCACCGCTATTTCATCAAGTCATGGACCTGATGTACGCGCATCTGACCAGCGGGGCGCCGCTGCCGCCCAGCCAAGTGGTGCATACCATTCCGCGCGGTAGCGGGCCTTCGGGTGTGCCGCCGATTACTTATGCAAACGTTCCGCCGATTGCCGCTAATCCGGAGCAAGATGCGCTGACCACATTCAACGGTCGCACACTTAAAATCCCCGACTGATATGCCGCCGGCGCGTGTGGCTGTCATCGAGGCGGGCCCGATCCGCTCGAATTTGGGCGGGCTATGTGAGTTCAAAATGCAACCACCCACGATTTCCGCCAATGCACGAACAACGCCGATCAACCTTGCGTTCGGAGAGGAAGGCCGCGCACCAGCTGCTTCAGCCGATTTCTCGCCAAGCCAATTACGTCGGCATATCCGGCCATCAGCACCTTGCAGGCGTCAACCATAGCAAGATGATTGTCGCAATCAGTAAGGAGGAGGAATCGCCGATCTCTGGTGGCGGATTTACGGGCTGGTCGGGACCTGTTCCAAGCGCTGCCTGAGCTTACGAATGGTCGTCGCCCGGCTCTACACCCCTTGAGTTACATTTGTATGTTCTGCACCCTCCCCTTGCGGCGCCCCCAGGCAGTTCAAAATACCCGCCAGCACAGCGGTACACTGTTCTAGCTCGGGATCGTCGGAGCGAAGCATCCGGATACCTTCCAAACTTCGGCGGGCCAGCGGCTCAGCTTCTTTATGCCGACCAAGACCGCTCATGGCAGCAGCGAGATTGCGCATGCTCAATAGGGTTAAGCGAGCATCTGGCCCAAGTTCGCGTTGCTGAATCGCATAGGCTCTTTGCGCAAGCAACTCTGCTTCCGCAAAAGCCCTACGGGCATTCAGGGCTTCCGACAAATTGCTTTCAGTAAGAACCGTATCTAAGTGCTCCGGCCCCAGAACACGAATTTGACATTCCCGTATCCTCCGAAGCAGAGGTTCCGCTCCTGTCTTTCGACCGGAATTCCAGATGGTCGCGGCAAGAGAATGCGCGCTCGCAAGCGTATCGGGATGATCGGGGCCGAGAACACGCTGGCGCCCTTCCGGCGCACGACGGTCGAGCGGCTCCGCCTCCGC
>JAFAHH010001036.1 GCA_019237355.1 Acetobacteraceae bacterium
CAGGTCGCAAGCGTCACTTGTGCGAACACGCTTCGCAATGTCTGGGGAACGCTCCCCGGCTCGTCCCGCCGTATGTGTCTGTCGCACGCCTCGGCGTCGGCCGAGGCATAAGCCGGCATGCAGCAGGCCGGTTCGAATAAACCGGACACGTTCCCTGGCCGCTCAACAGCGGGCACCGCAAAGGTTCTGCAGCCACGGCACTGCCTGCGCGGCGGATCGCATCCATCGCGGCGCGAACGTCGGCCACGACCGCGGCTTTTTCGTCCTCCGGAAGTCCCACTGCCAAAAACACAACTACGGCGCGGCGAAGCATGAAATCGATGGCCTCGCCTTCTACTTTCACATATAATGCAATCGTGCCGGAAGCTCTCCGTTGACCTCGACTGGCGGACCGGACGCTCACTTTTTGTAACAGACTCCTTGCTTTTTCGTCATCAAGACCAACCAAGGGTTGACCTCGAACGCAGACAATCGAACGCTTTACGCGCGGCAATGCAACAGAGCCTTGGCGTTCCTCTGGCGGATTTCGGTTAATAGGGAGGGAGGAAGATGGGGGCATCGCGACGAGCCCTGAGCAACAACACGTCCTCAAGGGTAGTATTCGGCTTGGCTGCCGTGCTCTCCGTATTTGCGCCGCCGACGGTGCGACCCGCCGGAGCTGCGGAGGTTTATGACTTTCAGATTTGCGGCGGATATTTTGCGCTTTGCGCCGCCTCGCCCTGCACGCCGACCGGGAAGCAGATCACGGTCAGAACCGCCACGGGCGGCACTGCGACCTTCCCGGAGGCGGATTGCACGTGTCCGGTCGTTCTCGGTCCCTCGATTGCGAACTTGGCCGGAGGCAACATGCAAGGTTCTTGCAAGCCGCCGGGACCGGGTCAAATCTGGTCGGCATATCAGCCTAGACCGAACATTCCGCAGGCGCTCACCAACTGGGTCCCGACCCTGCCAGAGGCCGCGGCACCGCCGCAATTTTGCCCGAGGACCACCCCTCCCGGAAATCAATTGGTCAACTGCTTTAGCTTCCGCTGCGATTCGCAGGCTTATATCAATAATGTCCCGGTAGTGACCTGTCACTGTCCGATTGGAGAGTCGCTGGCCGGCACTCCGATTCGACCGGGTTCCTCGTTTTTCACGCAGGCCGGTCAGAAGAACCCCGCCTTCTGTGCCATGCACCCAGTTTCCCTGCCGCTCTCGACACCCTAGTCGCGTTTGGCGCGGCCAGCACACGGACCGCCAGCTAGTAGGGCAGTCCGCGAACCATTAACTCCGCCAGTTGCGAAAGTGTGCCAAGGTGCTCCGCGATCTCGGCACTCCGCCGCACTCATTGCAAAATCCTCGCAGACCGTGTGGAAACGCGCTCGCCGGTGTTGCCCGGCCACCCGGCTGGTCCGATGGAGTTTAGTGTGACTTCTGAAGCAAGATAGCCCGGTTAATTTCACCAGCCTACAATTGGCGATCCAGGATTGGATGACGGAAATCAAGATAAACCGTTTCGGCAACTCGATTTTCTCAGGTCTAGGAGCCAGATGCACCTGCCGCTTTGAGATATTCGGAGAGCCAGATGACTTACGACCTCGTTGTTCGCAATGCACGGCTGCGCACCGGCACGGTGATCGACATTGCCGTTCGTGACGGAAAATATGCTGCACTGGAGCCGCAGGTGCACGAAACCGGCAAAACGGAAATCGGGGCGGACGGGCGGCTGACGACGGAAAGTTTCGTCATCGCCCAACTGCACCTCGACAAGGTGCTCACCGGCGATTGGCTGGATGCCGAGGTCAAATCGGAATACCTACAAGGTTCAATGGGCGGCGCCATGACGACCATCGAGCGCGCCGCGGCCGTGAAGTTGCGCTATGTCGAGGACGACATACTGCAGCGAATTCGTGCCGTGCTGGAACTCGCGGTGGCCGCTGGCGCGATTCATATTCGCGCTTTCATCGACGTAGACAGCAAAGCCCAGCTCAAGGCTATCCGCGCCGCCATCCGAGCGCGCGAGGAATGGCGCGGCCGGGTCGACCTGCAAGTTGTGGCTTTCCCGCAGGACGGCTTAATCCGC
>JAFAHH010001059.1 GCA_019237355.1 Acetobacteraceae bacterium
CGTCGGCGCGATCAGATCATTAAATTCTGTTTTGTCCTACCCACTTCCGTTGAAAATTCTAGACTGAATCTCTATAACTGGTAACATTCTCAGTTTTAGAGCGAAAGCCTTGTCTCGAACCATCCCAATTACAGCCGTCCTGTGTACCCGTAATCGCGGCCAACAGCTGGCATGCACTCTCGCCGCATTTGAGAGTATCCGAACCCAATCCTCGTGGGAATTTGTCATCGTCGATAATGGATCGACGGATAACACATCAGATGTAATCGCTCAATTCATTCGGCGTGGAGCCCTTCCACTCAGGTCAGTTTTCGAACCGAAGCCTGGCTTATCCGCGGCCCGCAATGCAGGCCTCCGTGAAGCAAGAGGCGAAATCATCTGCTACACGGACGACGATTGCTATCCGGCCCATGATTGGATCGATTGTTGGCTCCACGCATTCCGAAGCCGGAATATGGATTACGGTGGCGGCAGGGTAGACCTCTTTGATCCAACCGATGCCCCAATCACGATTCGATCCGACTCTGAGCCGCAGACCTTTTCGCCTCGGAGCTATATCCCTGCTGGACGGCTGCACGGAGCCAATATGGCGTTTCGGCGGCACTTGATCACTCGGGTCGGCGATTTCGATGAACGTTTGGGTGCCGGCTCCCGATTCCACGCGGCTGAGGATACAGATTACTTTCAACGCGCGAGCGATATGGGCTTTGCGGGCGCGTATTGCCCAGAGCCGGTGGTGAGCCACCATCACGGCCGCAAGCTGGCCGAAATGCGTCTCTTGCAACGTGGATACGAGATCAGTTCGGGCGCACTCTACGCAAAGAGGCTGCTCCATAATCGAGCCGGTATTCTGCATCATATTGCAGACTGGTGGAGTAAGCAGGCATCCATATGGGATGCCATTAAATTCCTGTATTGGGCTGAGCGCCGTAATTTCCTCCGGCGCAATTGGAACATTTCACGAGGGCTTATAACCTACTTGTTCATCAGCTGGCAGAACCGAAAAGACGCCATGGCGCCGACGCCTGTTGACTACGCTGACGGATCGGCACAGGCGGAAAGTGTATAATTTAGCTTAGGCGGAGATTTGAGAAATCATGGCTATGATAGATGTCATTGTACCCTGCTACGGTTATGGCGGGTACTTAACGGAATGCGTGGAGAGCGTCCTCCAGCAATCCGGGGTCGATGTACGCGTGCTTATAATCGATGACGCCTCGCCCGACAACACCGCGGAAGTAGCCGAGCGCCTCGCGAAGGAAGACGAGCGGGTGTCGGTGATCTCTCACACCAGAAATCATGGCCATATAGATACCTACAATGAGGGACTAGACTGGGCGTCGGCGCCATACGGGATCCTGCTCTCGGCCGATGACTACCTGCTTCCAAATTCCCTAGCGCGGGCAATGGACCTAATGGAGGCGCATCCGGAGGTCGTCATGACCCATGGCCGGGCACTCAGGTTAGATGACAATCAGATCACGGAGTGGAGGCGGCGCGAGAGCCTCAACCAGCTCTCGTCGGTGGCGAGTCTTTCAGACGAACCGTGGCGCATCCTGACGGGTGCCGAATTCATTCGCAAGGCCGGCTCCCTCAACCCAGTTGACACGCCAACTGCCGTGTTCCGCAACGCCATTCAGAAGCGGATCGGCGGTTATCGCCATGACCTGCCGCACGCTGCCGACATGGAAATGTGGTTCCGGTTCGCGGCGCATGGAGCAATCGGAGAAATCCTTGTTCCGCAAGCAATCTATCGACAGCATCGGCGTGCCATGTCGAAATCGTGGTATACGCATTTCGACGGACTGGTGGATGATCTCAGGCAGCGGGAACAGACCTTCCGTATCCTGTCCAGCACGTTCGGCCCGAACCTCCCTGAGTGGGAGAGCCTGGTCGAAAACGCAATGCGGCTGCTCGCGGAGGACGCGCTGGGACTCGCCGATCGCGCATTCATGCGCGGTGATCTAAAGAACTGTCACCGGCTTCTTGGTATTGCGACCGGGCTTTCTGCGGATGTGGTCGGCTCTAGGGAGTGGCGTCGACTGGCACGGAAACGGCTGCTCGGCCCCCGCATTTATAAGCCGGTTGCTCGGTTGCGACAGGGCGACATTCTCGGCGCCGCAAAAAGGCGGCTCATGACAAGGCGTATAGGAGCACTGTCCAGGCACACCTCAGCTTCCGGCTAAAAGAGTCCGGCGGGAAAGGTGATATCTGGGTTTTGTGCGGGCCGGCGCATTTCATTTCCGCTCCCGGTCACGTTTGAGGGAGAGTGGCCTCGGGGGCGAGGAAGCCGAGCAGTCGTTTGCGAGCGTCACGCCCTCGGCCTTATCAACAGCATGAAGGCCGCTTCGACCCTTGAAATCGCACCCAAGCGGGGCTTACTCTAGCTTAACTTCCTTCTGCGTAGTTAAGGGGGGTGGCCTTCACGGGCCGCCTTTTTTATTTGGACGCTGATCTACCGCACCATACCGGGCTGGAAGCCAAGCTCGCTGATATCGTGATTCCCACGCTGGTGGACCTTGGTTATGAACTCGTCCGTGTCCTCGTCCAAGGACGGGAGCGGCCGACCGTGCAGATCATGATCGACCGGGCGGACGGTGAACCACTCGGCGTCAATGATTGCGAGGCCGCCAGCCGCGCCCTTAGCGCTCTACTCGACGTCGAGGACCCGATCCCGGGAGCGTGGACGCTGGAGGTAAGCTCGGCGGGTATTGACCGGCCGCTTACTCGCACGAAAGATTGGAACCGCTTTGCCGGCCATCGCGCGCGCGCAGAGGTGGATGAGCCCGTGGAAGGCAAGCGGCGCTTTACTGGCATTGTGCTGGGGGCAGATGCCGCGTATGCCCGGTTGCGGCTCGATGAGGGCGCGGAGGTCGCATTGCCGCGCAAGAGGATACGCCGGGCCCGCCTGGTGCTCACGGATGAACTTATAGCTGCAACTGCCAATCCACGGACCCATTAAATGACCGACATCGAAACCGCCGTTTCCCGCCCGGAACTGCTGCTGGTCGCCGATGCCGTCGCGCGCGAGAAGAATATCGATCGCGAGGAAGTGCTGGAGGCGATGGAGCAAGCCATTCAGAAGGCTGGTCGCGCCAAATACGGGCATGAGAAGGATATTCGCGCCACGATAGACCGGAAGACAGGCGATGTGCGCCTGTCCCGCTGGACCCAAGCCGTCGAGCAGGTCGAAAACGAAGAGACCCAGATCCCGGTTCATATCGCCCGCAAGTTCAAGCCCGACATTCAGGTCGGCGGCTACCTCGTCGATCCGCTGCCGCCCATCGATTTCGGGCGGATCGCTGCGCAAACGGCAAAGCAGGTTATCGTGCAGCGTGTACGCGAGTACGAACGGAGACGGCAGTACGAGGAGTTCAAAGACCGCGTGGGTGAAATCGTCAATGGCACGGTCAAGCGTACCGAGTACGGCAATCTCATGGTCGATCTCGGCCGCGCGGAAGCGCTGCTGCGCCGTGATGAACTGATTCCGCGCGAAAGCTTTCGCAATGGCGACCGCGTTCGCGCCTATATCTATGATGTCCGGGAGGAGCCACGTGGGCCACAGATTTTCCTCTCCCGCACGCATCCGGGTTTCCTAGCCAAGCTGTTCGCCCAGGAGGTTCCCGAAATTTACGACGGCATCATCGAGATCAAAGCGGTCGCACGCGATCCGGGAAGCCGCGCGAAGATGGCGGTGGTGAGCCGCGACTCCTCAATCGATCCGGTCGGCGCCTGCGTAGGCATGCGCGGCTCGCGGGTGCAGGCGGTTGTGCAGGAGTTACAGGGCGAGAAGATCGACATTATTCCCTGGAGCCCGCAGGCCGCTACTTTCGTCGTCAATGCCTTGGCTCCCGCCGAGGTCACCAAGGTGGTGATGGATGAGGAAGCTGGCCGGGTCGAAGTGGTGGTGCCGGACGATCAGCTCTCGCTCGCGATTGGCCGGCGCGGGCAGAATGTCCGGCTCGCGAGCCAACTCACGCGATGGGATATCGATATCCTGACAGAAGCCGAAGAGAGCGAGCGGCGGCAAGAGGAGTTCCGGCGCCGGAGTGGCTTGTTCGTCGATGCACTCGACGTGGACGACGTCATCGCTGGCCTCCTGGTAACGGAAGGATTCACCAGTATCGAGGAATTGGCGTTCACGCCGCTCGATGAGCTGGCTTCGATCGAAGGGTTCGACGAGAACATTGCCGGCGAGCTTATTCGCCGGGCGGAGGCCTTCATCACGAAGCGCGATAATGAATTGAACGAGCGGCGGGTAGTCCTGGGCGTCTCAGATGAACTTGCCGCGATAGAGGCCTTCACACCTGCGACGCTCGTGGCACTTGGCGAGAAGGGGGTGAAGACACTAGATGATCTGGCCGATCTGGCTTCTGACGAGCTGATTGAGATCATTGGTTCCGATGCGATGGACGAGGTGACGGCCAACCAGGTGATCATGGACGCTCGCGCCCACTGGTTCGAAGGCGAGGGGGACAAAGTAGCGCAGATGGGAGCCAGTCACGACTAAGCCGCTCCAACAGGGCACCAATACTCCGGAAGGAGCGGTGGAGCCGGAGCAAGGCCCGCTCCGGCGCTGCATTGTGACGCGTGAGAGGCTGCCGAAGGAACGCATGGTTCGCTTTGTCCTCGCTCCAGACCGGGCGCTTGTGCCCGACTTGGCTGCAGGGCTGCCCGGCCGAGGAATGTGGTTGAGCGCGCGCGCTGATGTGCTAGAAACCGCCCGGACGCGGGGCCATTTTGCGCGGGCCGCGGGCGGGCCGGTGTCGGTGCCCCACGATCTGGGTTCCCTGGTTCGGGCGGGCCTCGCGCAACGCATAGGCGAGTTGCTTGGTTTCGCGAGGCGCGCGGCACAGGCGGTTGCTGGGTTTGAAAAAGCGCGGGAGTGGGTGAAGTCGGGCCGGGCGGTTCTGATCGTGCAGGCTTTCGATGGTAGCGCTGATGAGCGGGCGCGCTTCCTTTCAGGGGTGAAGCTTCCCGTCGTGGCGCCGTTGCCGGCCGGAGCGCTTGGACGCCTGTTCGGCCGGGATCATGTTGTCCATGTGGCCATCGCGGCCGGGTCCCTCGCCACCGCGATTGCGCATGAGGCGGAGCGCTTGTCCGGCTTTACAGGACAGGATGAACGGGCTGCCGGCCGAAGCCGGCGGAGCGAAGACAACAACGGACGGGTGCCGGTTAGACACACATGAGTGAAGGAAACGATCAGGAAGCGGGCAAGGGCCGGCTCTCGTTGAGGCCCGCTGGGCGTATGGAGCTTGGCCGTACCGTGGATGCCGGCTCCGTGCGGCAAAGCTTCTCGCACGGCCGCTCCAAAGTGGTGCAGGTCGAGGTGCGCAAGAAGCGGGCCCACCCAGCTCCGGGTACCCCGGGCGCAGGCGCATCTGCAGGCCAGACCTCGACACCGGCTGGCGGTACCCCGGCTGCACGGACGGGTCCGGCTGCACGGACGGGTGGTCAGGGCGGCCGTGCGAGTTCCGCCCCGGCGCGATCGCTGACGGCGACCGAGCTTGCCACCCGGCAGCGTGCCCTCGCCGAGCAGCAGCGGGAGGCTGCCAAGCGCGAGGCGGAGCGCCGCGAGCAGGAGAAGATCTCGATCCTGTCGGCGGCCGAAGAAGCACGTCGCCGGGAAGAGGAGGCGCGCCGGGCGGCCGAGGAAGAGGCACGCCGGGTCGCCGAAGAGGAAGCCCGCAAGCAGGCAGAAGAGGAGGCACGCAAAGCTGCCGAAGCCGCGGCCGCAGCCCAGGCGGCTGCCCAGGCTGCGGAAGAGGCACGGCGGCGCCAGCCTCCTGCTCCCGCGGCAGCGCCCGCGACCCCCTCCGAGACCCTGCGCCTTAAACCCGCGCGCGGCGCCGAGGAAGAGGAAGAGGCACGGCCCGTTCGCCGGGCCGGCACGCCAGCGCCAGCGCGCAAGCCGCAAGCGCCCGCACCCAAGAAGGGTGCCGAGGATCGGCGCCGGGCCGGGCGGATTGATGTGCAGGCCGCGATCGAGGGCGAGGACGAGCGGATCCGCTCCTTGGCCTCGGTTCGTCGGCAGCGCGAACGTGAGCGCCGCCAGGCGGAGCTCGAGCGCTTGCGTTCCGATCAGGTCAAAGTGGTGCGCGATGTGGTACTGCCCGACACGATTACGGTGCAGGAACTGGCCAACCGTATGGCCGCACGCGCGCCCGAGGTGATTAAGGCGCTGATGAAACTCGGCGTGATGGCGACCATCACCCAGACCATCGACGCCGATACCGCCGAACTCGTGGTGCAGGAATTCGGCCACCGGGCGAAGCGCGTATCGGAAAGCGATGTGGAGCTGGGGCTGGAGGGTGCCGTCGATACCGAAAGCGAATTGCTGCTCCGCCCGCCCGTGGTCACGGTTATGGGCCATGTCGATCACGGCAAGACCAGCCTTTTAGACGCGTTGCGGTCCACCGATGTCGCGGCGAGCGAGGCCGGCGGCATCACCCAGCATATCGGCGCCTATCAGGTGCAGATGCCGACAGGCGACCGCATCACCTTTATCGATACACCCGGTCACGAAGCCTTCACGGCCATGCGCGCCCGCGGCGCCAGCGTAACCGACATCGTGGTGCTGGTGGTGGCGGCGGATGACGGAGTCATGCCGCAAACCGTGGAAGCGATCCGCCACGCCAAGGCGGCCAACGCGCCCATCATTGTCGCCATCAACAAGATGGATAAGCCCGATGCGAACCCGAACCGGGTGCGCACCGAGCTGCTCAGCCACGACGTCGTCGTTGAGGAGATGGGCGGCGAAACGCAGGACGTCGAGGTTTCCGCGCTGAAGAAGACCGGGCTGGACCGGTTGCAAGAAGCAATCCTGCTGCAGGCCGAGATCCTCGACCTCAAGGCCAATCCCAATCGCGTGGCGGAAGGCACGGTGATCGAAAGCCGGCTCGACCGGGGGCGTGGGCCGGTGGCGACCGTGCTCGTTCAGAAAGGCACGTTGCGGCAGGGCGATATCGTGGTTGCCGGCAGCGAATGGGGCCGGGTGCGCGCGATGCTCGACGATAAGGGGCGTCAGCTGAAGGACGCCGGTCCCTCCACTCCGGTCGAGATTCTGGGCCTAGCGGGCGTTCCCTCGGCGGGCGAGCCCTTCGTGGTGGTCGAGAATGAGGCCCGTGCCCGCGAGATTACGGAGTTCCGCGCCCGTAAGCTCCGTGAAAAGGCGGCTGGGGCGAATGCGGCGGCCCGCGGCACGCTCGATCAGATGCTGGCCCGGATTGCGGCGGGTGAGCAGAAAGAGGTTGCGGTCGTCATCAAGGCCGATGTGCAGGGCAGCGCCGAGGCGATTCAGGCTACTGTGCTGAAACTCGCGCATGATGAGGTGAAGGTCCGCGTGCTGCATTCGGGTGTGGGTCAGATTACGGAAAGCGACGTGCAGCTCGCCCAGGCCTCGAAGGCGGTTATCATTGCCTTCAATGTGCGGGCGACAGCGCAAGCGCGGGAGCTGGCCCACCGGGAGGGTGTCGATATCCGCTACTACTCGATCATTTACGAGGTGGCCGATGATATCGAGCAGCTCATCCGTGGCAAGGTTGCGCCGAAGGAGCGCGAGCGCTTCCTCGGCTACGCCGAGGTGCGGCGCGTGTTCAACATCACCAAGGTCGGCAAGGTTGCTGGCTGCATGGTGACGGAGGGCGTGGTCAAGCGCGGCGCCGGGGTCCGGGTGTTGCGCGACAATGTGGTGATCCACACCGGCGAGCTTTCACAGCTCAAGCGCTTCAAAGACGATGTGCGCGAGGTGGCGCGCGGCTATGAATGCGGTCTCTCCTTCGCCAACTTCCATGATTTGCAGGAAGGCGATGTTGTCGAATGTTATGAAACTGAGATGGTGCCGGCTTGAGAAAGCAAGCCGGACCGTCCCAGCGGCAATTGCGGGTCGGTGAGGAGATTCGCCACGTCCTGGCCGGGCTTTTCGCCCGGCATGATTTCCGCGACCCGGACCTGGCCGGTGCGGAGATTACCGTAACCGAAGTGCGGGTGGGCCCCGATCTGCGCCACGCTGTGGCGTACGTGGCCCGGCTGGGCCGGTCCGACATCGATGCGCTGCTGCCGGCGCTGAAGCGCGCCACCCCGTTCCTGCGCGCCCAAGTCGCGCACGAGGTGCGGCTGAAATTTGCCCCGGAGCTGACCTTTCAGCCGGATCATGCCTTGGATGAGGCGAGCAAAATCGAGCGACTACTGCACTCGCCGGAGGTGGCGCGGGATTTGGGGGGTGAGCCTGCGTCCGATAAAAAGGGCGGGATGTAGTTTACTCAGCCGATCACGCCGTACTCGAGACTGTGATACCTCAGCTTGAGGCTGAGGGGTTCAAAGTGCTCATTCAGCCTTCCCGAAGTATGCTCCCACGGTTCCTTAGCACATTTCGCCCAGATGCAATTGCGGTGAAGGGCGAGAAGAAACTGGCGATTGACGTCGTAGCAGGGGTCGGGCATCAAGAGGCGATGCTCGAACGGGCACGCGAGGTACTTTCCCAACATCCCGAACTGGGAACTTCGTGTCCTGTAGGCTCCGCCGCTGACACCTGACGAAGTGATTCCCGCTCTTCCGCCGGACGCCCTGGAAGATCAGCTCGATCGCATTCCAGTGGCCTTCAAGGCGGTCGGTCCTGCCGCAGCGCTCCTATATTGCTTGGGCCGCCCTGGAAGCGACAGCACGTTCTCTGCTCCCGGACGATCTGGCCAGACCGCAGCCGCCGGCCCGGCTCGTGGAGGTTCTAGCTTCGGAAGGGTATCTGGCCCCGGACGAGGCTGATATGCTCCGGGGAGTGGCGCGGCTCAGAAACGCGGCAGCTCACGGCCGATTGGATTTGGCGGTCAGGCCACAACATCTAGATCAGCTTATCGGCGTCACGCGAAAACTCCTTACCCTGGGAGATCACGGGACTTCGGAGATCAAATAGAGCCGGGGCTAGCCCATAGCGCCAACGGGCAAGCTACTGCCCGTTGGTGGTCGGCGATGGTACCTGCGAGGGAGCTACCGCTTCCGCCCCTCAATCTCGCGCAAGCGCTCCCGCGCCTCCGCAGCACTCTCGTATATATGTGGTGAGACCTCCCGCTTAGCGAGCTCATCACCCAATTTCATCCGCAAGAACCCGCTCGTGGTATATCGTGTTGCGCCCGAATAATTCCGCTGCATGAGCCGCGAAACCATATCCACGTAGGGGTCAAGCAGTTCCGGAGTAATCGAGAAATTATCGTAATTCACCACAGCATAGACCCGCCCCGGCGCCCGCGCGGTCTTCTCGGCCACCAGGCGCTCGATCTCATCGATCTGCGCGGCCGACCGGATCGATAAACCTTCGAAATTCACGAAAAATAGATTCTGCTCCGGATCATAGGTGAACCGCTCAGAGAGCGGCAGAGTCAGCAGCTCCTCTCGCAACCCCATCGGCCCTGGCTGGAACAGGCGCGCATCCATCGGCACCGGATTCCGGATGATGGGCTCGAATTCCATCTGCCCCAGGATATCGCGTTCCAGATCCACCCCCGGCGCGACCTCGATCAGCTCCATACCTTCAGGAGTCAGCCGGAACACGCATCGTTCTGTCACGTAAAGCACCGGCTGGCCCCGCTTGGCCGCGTAGGACCCGCTATAGGTGATCTGCTCTACCTCGCGAACGAATTTCCGCGCCAAACCATCCCGATCGATCCGAATCCCGCCATCTTCGAACCGGACCGCCAGCTTCCCCGCGGTGAAAGTTCCGCAGAAAACTACTTTCTGTGCATTCTGGCTGATATTGATAAAACCCCCAGCGCCCGCGAGTTTGGGCCCGAACCGGCTGACATTGAGATTACCCTTCGCATCAGCTTGGGCGAGACCCAGGAATGTCATGTCGAGGCCGCCGCCGTCATAAAAATCGAACTGGTAGGGCTGATCGATGATGGCTTGGGTGTTCACTCCAGCGCCGAAATCTAAGCCCCCCGCCGGGACCCCGCCCACGACGCCGGGCTCGGCCGTGAGCGTCATCAGGTCGACGATCTTCTCCTCATTGGCAATCTCCGCGACACCTTCCGGCATGCCAATGCCAAGATTGACCACACTATTCGGCTTCAGCTCGAATGCGGCCCGCCGAGCAATTACTTTTCGCACACTCAGTTTCATCGGCGGAATCGAAGCGAGGCGCGCCCGGATCTCGCCGCTATAGCCGGGGTTGTACGGGGTCGCGAAAGTCTGCCAGTGGTGTTCCGGGTTGTCTGGCACAACGACGCAATCAACCAAAACTCCGGGCACTTTCACCTGCCGCGGATTAAGGCTGCCGCTCTCCGCAATGCGCTCCACCTGGGCGATTACGATGCCGCCCGAGTTACGGGCGGCCATGGCGAGCGATAACGCTTCCACGGTCAGCGCTTCGCGTTCCATCGTCAGATTGCCCTCTGGGTCAGCCGTGGTCCCGCGAATGATCCCGACGTGAATCGGGAAGGCCTTGTAGAAGAGGTATTCGTCGCCGCCGATGATCATCAGTTCGACAAGATCCTCGGTCGTGCGCGTATTGATTTTGCCACCGCCGTTACGCGGGTCGACAAAGGTGCCAAGGCCGACCCGCGAAATATGGCCGGGCCGCTTGGCGGCGATGTCGCGAAACAGATGCGAGATAACCCCTTGCGGCAGATTGTAGGCTTCGATCTCGTTCGCGACGGCGAGTCTTTGCAATTTGGGCACCAGCCCCCAATGCCCGCCAATCACCCGCTTGAGCAGGCCGGGCTGACCAAAATGGTCCAAGCCCTTGCCCCGGCCATCCCCCTGGCCCGCCGCATAAACCAAAGTCAGGTTGCGCGGTTTTTGGATCGGCGGCCCGGCCGCATCGCCGGGGTGGTTGTAAAATTCCTCCAGCGCCACCGCGATGCCCTCGGCAAAGCCGATGCCCACAAACCCGGTGCTCGCCACCGTGTCGCCCTCACGGATCAGCCGCACCGCTTCAGCGGCCGTTACAATTTTCCCGCGCGCCGGCGCCCCGCCCGTCGCGGAAGCCCGCATATCAATGGCGGACAGATCCGGACCCAAGCCCTTCATCCGATTTCCTTCCCGTCACCCAGCCATACTTGCTGAACGCATACTACGCTGGCAGGAAGCGCGAATGAGTCAAACTGTACTCCTGCAAAATCCCGCCGGCTTGGCCGCCAATTGGCGCGTCATTTGCCGTTGGGGAGCCGTGATCGCGACTGGGCTTACACCGCTCTTCCTGCTGCACGGGCGCAGCATCGCGGAGATGACCATCACGATCACGGATGCGTGCTTTGTCTTGCACTGCGCGCTTTCCCGCGATTGGCGCTGGCTCAGCGCCCTCTGGGTTCGCATCGGCCTCGTCTGGTGGGGATGGCTGGTCCTGTGCTCGATTCCGTTGCTCGGCTTCGGCGCAGGCGGCCTCGGCTCGCTGCTGCAGGCAATCGCCGTCCTGCGGTTCCTTCTGTTCGCCGCTGCCTTGCAGTTTTGGGTGCTTACGGAGCCGGCTACCCGCACCTGGCTCTGGCGCCTGCTGGCCGGCTGCTTCGCCTATATCGGCATTCATGCCCTGGTCCAGTTCGCGACTGGCCATAATCTCTATGGCCATCCGCCGGGCTTCGCTGGTGAGCTGACCGGCCCTTTTGATAAGCCCCGCGCCGGACCGGTTTTTTCCCGCCTCTTGCCCGTCGTGCTGGTCCCGCCTGCGGCGGCGCTGCTCGCCCGGCGAACCATTGCCGCAACGGCTGGAGGTTACGTTTTGCTGCTCGGCGGCGTTTGCTTGATGGTGCTATTCAGCCAGCGTATGCCGCTGTTGCTGACCGGGCTTGGATTGGCTGTGGCTGGGCTGCTGCTGCCCCGGCTGCGGCGGGTCGTGATTGCCTCGGCGGCCGCTGCGCTCGTCTTGGTCGCCGCCTCCGCAGTGATTTCCCCGCTCACCTACCACAGGCTCGTTGAGCAATTCTCGCAGCAGATGGAAGGGTTCGGCCGAAGCCATTACGGCCAGATTTTTGCCCGCTCCGTCTTGATGGCCGAGGCGAACCCGGTCACCGGACGTGGCTTCGATGGGTTCCGCACGGGCTGCCCGCTGCCGGAATATTACATTCCATCCTCCAATCCCGCGCTGGCGGATTCTGTAATCTGCACGACACACCCGCATAACTTCTACATGCAGGCCCTGACCGACGCCGGTTTTCCGGGACTAGCCTCGTTTGCCGCAATGGCGCTCGCTTGGCCCTGGCCCCTGGGGCGGGGACTTCCGGCGAATACCAACCCTCGCCGGGTGGGACTTTTCGCCTCGGCTTTGATGGTGCTGTGGACCATTGCCTCGACCAGCTCGTTCACGTCGATGCCGCTCGAAGGTTGGTTTTTTCTGCTGCTCGGGTTTGGTCTCGCCGAGGCAGACGCGGCGACGGGCCGATACGAATAAAAGGATTCCAATTCTCGCTGAGGTTGTGCTACTTGTGGATGCACAACCACAGAGCACGAGAAAAGCCCGTGATTTTCCGAGCGCGCGCCCCGCTCCGGCTAGGTCTCGCCGGCGGAGGAACCGACCTCTCGCCCTTTTGCGACCAGTATGGCGGGTACGTGCTGAACGCGACGATCAACATGCATGCTTATGCGCATATTGAGACGGCGACGGACGGCCGGGTGCGGTTCGTGGCCCCGGATGTCGGCCATGAATATGCAGGTCCCGCCCGGCCAGATCTCGAATCGCGCGGGCCGCTTGCGCTCCATAAGGCTGTGTACAACCGCATTGTCCAGGACTACAACGGCGG
>JAFAHH010001067.1 GCA_019237355.1 Acetobacteraceae bacterium
CTTCGTGAAGTTCCACATGATCGCACCGCCGAGCAGGCCGCCCTTGCGCTCCTTGAGATGGACGAACAGCGAATGGGCATTCGGCCCGTTCACCTCGACCTTGGCGAACAGAGGAAACGTCGTGCGGTACTTCGTCTCGCAGAACTCGCGGATCTGCGCGTCGGTGCCCGCCTCCTGGTGGCCGAACTGGTCGCAGGGGAAGGCAAGGACGGCGAAGCCGCTGGGACCGAACCGCTCCTGCAACTCCTGCAGCCCCTTGTACTGCGGGGTGAAGCCGCATTTCGAGGCGGTGTTGACGATCAGCAGCACCCTGCCGCGCCAGTCGCCCAGCGACTGGGTCCCGCCATCGTTGCGCTGGGCCGTCACATCGTAGATGTCCATTGTCGTGTCCCCATCATGGCCTTGTTTTCATGTTGACTATATGGTCAGATTGACTTAAATGTCAATAAGGAAATCGGACTTGGGGAGGAAGGCGGCCATGACGCTGCCGAGCGAGTGCGACATCGCCATTATCGGTGCAGGGCCGGTCGGCCCGTTTATGGCCAACCTGATGGGCGTAGCGGGCCACCGCGTGGTTCTGCTGGAGCGCAGCGAAGGCCTGTGTCCGCTGTCTAGGGCGATCACCTTCGACGACGAAACGCTTTGGAGCCTGGCGCAGGGGGCCGCCGCCCCGCCTATCCCCTCCACCATCTCTCTGAGAGAAGCCGCATGAATAATGTCGCAACAGCCCGCGCCCCCGGCAGCATTCCGCTGGAACGGCCCAAGCAGATCGTGGCCCGCGCCGACGCGCTGCTCTATCTGCATGTGGCGCGCCCTGACCTCGACAAGACAACGAAGTTCCTGACGGACTTCGGCCTGCTTGTTGCCGCCCGGCAAGGCGATACGGTGCATTTCCGCGGCGTCGGCGAGAACCCGGTGATCTACAGCGTCACGCGCGCCGACCGCCCGGCCTTGCTCGGCGTCGGCCTGTCGGTCCCCGACCGCGAATCGCTCCTGGCGCTCGCCAAAGAGAGCGGCGCGACGATCGCGCCCTTCACGGGCCCGGGTGGTGGCGAGATGGTGCGCCTGCGCGACCCGGACGGAATTTGCGTCGAAGTGGTTTACGGCCAGGCCAAGGCCGCCCCGCTTCCGAGCCGTCCCCCAATACCGTACAACGCGCCCGCGCAGACGGTGCGTGTCAATGACACGCAGAGGCCACCGCTTGCGCCTCCCGAGGTGACGAAACTCGGCCACGCCGTGCTCACCAGCCCGAATTTTCCGCGCAAGGTGCAATGGTACATGCGCATGCTCGGGTTCATGCCGTCGGACGTGATGTGCCTGCCGGACGCGACACACGCGGGCGCTTTCATGCGCCTCGATCGCGGGGCGACGCCCTCCGATCACCACACGCTTTTCCTTGTGTTCGGCGCGAGCGCCGACATCGATCATGCCGCCTTCGAAGTCATCGACCTCGATGCGGTCGAAATGGGGCAGCAGGTGCTGAAGGCCGCCCGGTACCGGCACGCCTGGGGCGTGGGGCGCCATCTGCTCGGCAGCCAGATCTTCGACTATTGGCGCGACCCGTGGGGTCTGAAGCACGAACACTATGCGGACGGCGACGTATTCGATGCCAGCCAGCCGCCCGGCTTATCACAAGCTGGATCGCGAGGGCCTGTATCAGTGGGGCCCGGATTTGCCCGACGATTTCGTCGCCGCGCGGCCCACTCTTGGCCAGATTGTATCGCTCCTGCGCGGCGCGATGCGTGGGGAGGTGCCGCTGCGCCCGTTGCTGGCCGCTGCACGCAGCATGCGCGCGCCCAGCCGACCCTGGCAGCGCTGAGCTTATCGTCGAGTGGTTGCGTCAACCTTCTTGCGTGGACCGGAACCACGCTAGTACGCTAAAAGCACGTTAACGGAAAACAACAGGGAGGGCAAAATGCTCATCGACGACATCGAATACGTGATCTTCCGTTACTCCGGCGGCTACCCCGGAGGGATGGTCAGGAGGATTAGTTACACAAGCAACCACCACTAACGATTGAATTGGCCATGAACCGACAGGTTCTCAAAACTATCCTGATCGCCCTGCCCAGGGTGCTCAACCTCACCGCGACCCGCGTGCCGGCGTTCCGTGACCGGCTGAGGCAACGCAATGTCGCAGCGTGGATCGGCTTGCAGGATGGCAGCCTCGGCCGCATCATCGAGATCCGGAACGGCAGATTCCGGTCGCGCTCGGGCACGGCGGCCGAGGCGGATATGACCATGGCGTTCAAAGACGTGGCGACCGCCTTGAAGTTCCTGCTGCCTCCGCGGGACCAGGGCGAGATCATTCACGCGGCCAAGAACTTCAAGGAGGTGACGACCGGGCGGGACGAAGTGGTGGTCTGGTTCGCACAGACTCTCAACATGAGTCAGACTGCCGGCCTGGCCATGGGGACGCCCATGCGCGACGGCAGCCGCCGCTACACGACCTGCACCAATGGCGGTCCGCTATTCGTTTACGTCAAAGACGGCCGAATCGTGCGGGTCACTCCCATCGAGTTCGACGACACCGATCCGGCGACCTGGGTGATCGAAGCCCGTGGCCGCAAATTCAGCCCGCCGCGCCGCGGCTTGGTGGCACCACACGCCCTGACCCTAAAATCCATGGTCTATTCGGACAAGCGCATTCTTTATCCGATGAAACGGGTGGATTTCGATCCCAACGGCGAGCGAAATCCCCAGAACAGGGGCAAGTCCGGCTATGTGCGAATCAGTTGGGACGAGGCGCTGGATATCGTCGCCAAGGAGATTAACCGGCAGAAGCGCATCCACGGCCCCGGTTCCATCACGTTTCCCTGGTCGTCTCACCACCAGTGGGGGAACGTGGGCTATTACCTTAGTGCGCTCATGCGCTTCGCCAATCTGATCGGTTTCACCCGGGTCGCCGCCAACCCGGACAGTTGGGAGGGCTGGTACTGGGGCGCGATGCACCATTTCGGCAATTCGATGCGCGTTGGCGTGCCGGCGGGCTATGGCGGGCTTGAGGATTGCTTGAAGGAAGCCGAGATGGTTGTCTTCTGGTCCTCCGACCCCGAAAGCACCAACAGCGCCTATGCGGGGTTCGAGGGCACTTCCCATCGCCTGTGGGCCAAGGAACTCGGCATCGAGTTCGTTCATATCGACCCGCACTGCAATCCGACGGCCCAGTTCCTGGGCGGACGCTGGATCCCGATCCGTCCGCAGACCGACGCCGCCCTCGCCCAGGCGATCATGTATGTTTGGGTCAGCGAAAATCTCTACGACCACGACTACGTAGCCAGGCGCACCACCGGCTTCGATGAATGGAAGTCGTACCTGCTGGGCGAAACCGATGGCGTCCCCAAGACTCCTGAATGGCAGGAGGAGGAGACCGGCGTTCCAGCCAAGGATGTGCGCGCTCTGGCCCGCAAGTGGGGCGGCAAGAAGGTATATATCGCCACGGGAATGAATGGTGCAGGGTTCGGCGGCGCAGGCCGCGGCGCAACGGGAGCGCAGTGGGCACGCTGCATGATTATGATGATGGCCATGCAGGGCTGGGGCAAGCCGGGCATCAATTTCGGCAATCTCCAGCTCGGCGCCCCAAACGACTTGCATTTTTACTTCCCGGGTTATGCTGATGGCGGCATTTCCGGCGACCTCAATTGGACCGGCAATGCGGTGAACAACTATCAGCGCATGCCGCATGTGCTGACGATGAATCCAGTCAAGCAGATGGTGCCGCGTCAGCAAATGCCTGACGCCATCATCACCGGCCACGCCACCGGTTACCTCTGGGACGGCATGTCCCAGGAGGCGCAGTTCGCGCCGTTCACCTATCCCATGCCGGGCTATTCGCCGATCCACATGATCTATCGCTACGGCGGATCGACCCTCAGCACCGTCACGAACTCAGGGCGCTGGGTGGGCGCTTATCGGCACGAGAGCATCGAGTTCGTCGTCAATCAGTCCATCTGGATGGAAGGCGAGGCGCAATTCGCCGACATCATCCTGCCGGCCTGCACCTCATTGGAGCGCTGGGACATTGGCGAATGGGCGAATGCCGGCGGGTATGGCTACCACGGGTTTATGATGGTCAACCATCGCCTCATTACCCTGCAACACAAATGCATCGAACCCTTGGGCGAGTCGCGTTCCGACTACGACATTTTTACTGCTATTCTAACCCGGTTGGGCCTGGGCTCGGTCTTCACCGAGGGATGCGGTGAGCTCGATTGGGCCAAGCGGGTGTTCGATTCATCGGATCTGCCCGATCACGTGTCCTGGCGGAAGTTTTGTCGCAAGGGATACTACGTCGTGCCGCCCGAAAAGCCGGCGCTCCGCCAGCCTGTCGACATGCGCTGGTTCGCCGAGGGCCG
>JAFAHH010001068.1 GCA_019237355.1 Acetobacteraceae bacterium
AGGATCTGCAGCAGGGCGTTACCGGTCTTATCGAAGGCGCCGCGCGGACCAATCTCTGGGCTACTCAGGAACTCTTCCGCCTGGCGAATCTCGGGTCCTATGTTGAGCTGCAGCACCGGTTCGTGCGCGAATATCTCGATACGCTAATTGAGAACAGCGTGACGCTGGTTCGCGCGGCGCGCCGCACCGCTGATGAGACGCTTGGCCCGCTCGAGCAGCAGCTCCAGCAGCGCCGGTCGGCTCGCCAGGATAAGGCGCAGGAATATCGGCAGGCGGCGGAGTAAACCCCTCGGTTAATTCGTTCAGCAAACAGGTGTCAGTTCCAGAAACGGCCGGTTGCACCCGCAGACCGGCCGTTTTCTTCGGCCGAGAGCGGACGCCACCGTGGATCAAGGGGAAAGCTCTACCAGCGCTCCACCCCGGCAGCTGCCGCCCGGCCCCGCACATAAATCACCCAGGCCAATTGCGGGCCTAACAACGTGAATGGAATGACGGCTTTCCAGCCGGGCGAGGAGGCGATGAACCAAAGGCAGGCAAGCCCGCCCAAGGCGGCGAACCCCCAATGGGTCATGGCGACCGAAGGGGCCGGCATGCCCGACCGGTGCGCTACCTGATAGATGTGGCCGCGATGCCCCTGGGTAACCGCCTGGCCCTGCAGCGCGCGACGGACCAGGGTGAACGCCACATCGAACAGAACACCATTGAGCAGCATCGGGACGATCAGAAACGACAACTCTACCGCCTCAAAACGGCTTGCGGCAATGCCGAGCACGGCCAGCACGAAGCCGCAGAACTGGCTGCCGACATCGCCCATGAAGATGCGCGCTCTGGGGAAATTGAACGGCAGGAATCCAATCAGCCCGGCGGCGAGCAGCAGGGAGGCGAAATACACAAAAGAGCCGCCTTGCTCGGCGGCGATTACGGTTAGGAACAGGCTGGCGACGAGCGCAACTCCCGCCGCCAGCCCGTCCAGCCCGTCGATGAAATTCATCGCGTTGGTTGTAAAGACGATCCAGCCAACCGTAACCACCGCACCGAACCAGCCCGCCTGAAGCGGCCCCACATACGGGACGCGAAACTCGGAGACATAAAGGCCGGTGCCGACGGCCGCGAGCGCCGCCAGGATCTGCGCTACCAGCTTGACCATGAACGGCCAGTCCCGGAGGTCGTCGAGGAACGCCACCAGCGCGATCGCGGCGGAAGCTTCGATCAGACCGCCGAAATAGGGTTCCGCGAGGCGGGCAAAGTTGGCGTAGCGGTAAAGCACGTAGATGCCGACGAGGAAGGCTGCGACGATCCCCACCCCGCCTCCTTTGGGGATCGCCTGTTCGTGCGCCTTGCGCTGACGGGGGTTCCCGGCGTCCGGCGTATCCATGACGCCCACGGCGATCATGGCCCGCACAATGCCGGCCGAGAGCAAGGCGAGGCAGACCCCAAAGGCAAGATGGCGCAGAACGGCGATTGCGGTCATGCGAAGGACGGCCCCCGAGTCCGGGCGGACCATGGCCGAGGGGCGGACATTCGGCAAATTCGGGCCGGCTTCGGTCAAACCCAGCTCGGCATGCGCTCACGCCCAGAATCGACCAGCGCTCATGCGATACGGTTGCGCTCCGCGTCTCGTACGCGGCACCGAGCGGAATTTTATAGCAATCTACCCGTCCGGGGGTGGCAAGCTGGTGTATTTTGAGACCGGAATGGAATATGATCGGCGCGTTGGTAGAGCAACCCAGCCGAGACCGCGGGATCCGGTGCTCCTTCGACCTAATGGATGAGAGCCGCTAGGATGAATTGGATTCGGGCGAGCGAGCGGGATCGTGGCCGGCGCAAGGAGACCTGAGTGAAGGGGACAAATCAGGCGCGACCTGATCCTGCTGCGGATTTCCGGGGCGCTGTTGGAAATAGATCCTTCGCGACCGTGCTCGCCGACCCGCCTTGGCAATTCATCAACAGAACGGGAAAGGTTGCCCCTGAGCACCGTAGGCTATCTCGATACGGGACGATGACGGTGGATGAGATCTGTGCCGTGCCTGTCGGCCAGGCCGTCTCCACACCGGCCCATCCTTACCTGTGGGTACCGAACGCTTTGTTGCCCGAGGGGTTACGCGTACTGGGTGCCTGGGGATTCGAGTACAAATCGAATATCGTCTGGCACAACGTGCGCAAGGACGGCGGCTCTGATGGTCGCGGCGTCGGTTTTTATTTTCGCAATGTGACCGAGCTTGCCTTATTTGGCGTGCGCGGCAAGAACGCGCGCACGCTCGCGCCTGGACGCAAGCAGGTGAACTTCCTTGCAACCCGTAAGCGGGAACACTCTCGAAGCCGGACGAATTGTACGGCATCATCGAGGCATGCAGCCCGGGGCCTTATCTGGAGCTGTTTGCGCGCGGAGCGCGCCCAGTTTGGACCGTTTGGGGCGATCAAGCAGCTGACGATTATGCGCCCACATGGACGACGGACGCGTACAATTCCAGCTTTCAGCGCCGGCTCTTGCTGGCTGACCCCGACTGGACCAGTTTCAGGCTGACTGTGCAGCCTGAAACTGGTCTAGGTCTTTGTTTTTGCGAGCATCATCGGGCCCCATCGCGCCGGCGCGATGGGAACCCGGTCACGCGCTCCTGGAACCGCAAGCGTTTCCAGTCAAACGCAAGCTGCTCTAGCAGGCTGCGGAAAACGCTGAAGTCGGTCGTTCGTAAAGCAACCAAAGAGGGCCAGGGGCTTTGCCCCTGGACCCCAGCAAAGGCAGAGCCTTTGCAATCCAATCACTTAGTGGATGGGGTCTGGGGCCTTTCGGCCCCGTCACGCAACAGCATGCTCCCCGCATGACGCTGATCCGGCCGAGGCCCAGCATCTCCCCCATCGAATGGCTGGCGGTCGCGGGATCCAGCATCCGCGCGGTGGCAAGCTCGGCGGCCGCGTCGAGCAGCCGGCGATGATCAGGGCCTGCGCGAGGTCGCGCCGTCGCGGCGGGGCTCGGAGGGGCAGGAAAGATTCGATATCGATGCGGTACGCCGTACCGAGCGCCGCCAAAACATGGCCGTGCGGCAAGACGCGAATGATCTCGATTGCTTGCGCCGCCGGCAGCAGGCGCTCACACCTCAGCACAGCGCGCAGTTGCTCGATCTTTTCGGCCGGCCAACTCGATAGATTGGCGATCGTGCGGCCTTTCGCGTCAAGCAAAATCAGCTGACTTACATGACTGCAGGACAACAGCCCAGGCAAGCTACGTCAGTGTGTTATGGAAAAAAACCCAGAAAAGTTGGGTCTAAAAGTTGAGGATAGCGTCAGCCGCGATTGTAAGCTGGTCGCGGCTGTTGAAATCGAGATATGCTCTTGTGTTTGTAAGCGTGTGATCGTAACGGATCTCGGGGCGGATCATGAACGCCGACACCGGAGCTGGCAAGCTGGGTTTGTACGTGAAGCCGAAAGTTATTTCGCTGTAGGTAGCAGGCCCAGCAGTAAGCACGGTAGCCGGATAGCCGTACTCGGCGTTCACGAAATCATGGTAACCAGGGAAAGCCGCGACAAAAAACCCATTGTCATCGCGGAAGATTTCCGTCCGCCCGTTGAGGGTGATCGTGTCGGTCAGCCCATAAGAAACATACTGGGCAGCGCCGATACCGTTGGCATGGAATATATTATCGTGGATCCAATTCAGTTCGGTCGTAAACGAAAGCTTATCGGAATACTTGTAGGTGACCACCATGTCGTTCTCGGTCCTGAAGCAGCAATTCGCCTTCGGGACGGTCCGGGTGGGGTTCTCTGGCCCGAAATGCGACAAAGCAAGGATGGTAAGCTTGCCGCCCAGCAAATTGAGGCCAAACCCCGCGAGACCGGCGGCGGCGCCGTTATTATCTCCAGCCCCTAAGCTTGTGTTCACGCCGCTATCAACCCCGCCATACAAATCTAAAACCGGGTTCACATGCAGCGTCGACAGAATCCCGGTGTGCACGAAAGGTAGCCCAAAGTTAAAAATGTAGGAGTGCGAATAGAAGGGGTTGCCCGCCGGGTCGATCACCTCATAGCCGAGCGGCGTGGGGTACTGGCCCGCTTTCACATCAATTCCGCCTGGGGTGAGCCAGGGTAAGTGGGCCTGGAGATTGGCGTTGATGAAGGCAAGCTGATACTTCGTCGCGAAGGTCGAGTTCAGCTGGCCCATGAACTGCACGAATCGCGCATCAGTTCCGTATAGAGCCTGGAATTGAAAGCCGAAATCATAGCCGGTTGCCTTTGGATCAGGCAGACGCTGCGCTGTCAGTAGCAGCTGGTTCATTAGAAACTGGTTCGACCTATCGGTGAATAACTGGCCGAAGTTCAGCCCATCCGCTGGGCTGCTGGTGTTATTCGTGAAGCCTGCGTCGAACTGCGCTGAAAGTTTCAATGAGCTGAACCAAGAGGTGGGCTGGGCCTGGCCCTCCGGGCCAGGAGCCGCCGGTTTGCCGGTCTCCGGTGTCTCGGGTCCCGTCGTTTGTGCGATTGCTGGAGCACCCAGCGCCGCTGTGACGAAGAAGGCGAGGAGCCACGAATGAATGCGGCCCATGTCAGTGCATATCATCGCAAAATTCCCGAAGGTGAGTTGGGCTTTATTCTGAGGTTTATGGCCGGCCCGGCTTGACCCGGGGTATCCCGGCCGCCCAGGTTTTTGCTAAAGCGAGACCTCCTCCATGCCCGGCCTGCGCCGGGCATGACTGCTAGATTAGCGCTTCTTCTGAGACCCGCGTTAAAAGACCTGCTCGCCATGGAGCACGATGTCCAGGCCTTCGCGCTCCTCCTCGGAATTGACCCGCAAACCAACAAGCATCTTGACCACCATGAGGATGACGAAAGTTATTAAACCGCTCCAGACTAGGGTTGCGCATACAGCAATTGCCTGCGCCGCAAGCTGGCTAAGGCTGCCGTTGTAGATCAAACCGATATTGACCCCCTCAGGATGATCAGCGCTCGCGGTGAGCGGCCCGAAGGCGAAAACTCCCGTGAGCAACGCGCCGACCATCCCGCCAACACCATGCACCCCAAAGCAGTCCAGGCTATCATCGTAGCCAAGCGCATGTTTCAGGCCGGTTGCTGCCCAAAAACAAACCACACCGGCAACAACACCGATCAGAAGCGCGGGACCGGGCAGCACGAAGCCGGAAGCCGGAGTAATGGCGACTAACCCGGCGACTGCGCCCGAAGCGGCTCCGAGAACGGAAGGCTTACCTTTCACCACCCACTCGGCGAAAGCCCAGCCGAGGGCCGCCGCCGCGGTCGCGATCTGCGTTACGGCCATCGCCATCCCAGCCCGGCCGTTGGCGGCGACTGCCGACCCGGCATTGAAGCCGAACCAGCCGACCCACAACAAAGACGCACCGATTACGGCGTAAGCGAGATTCCATGGCGCCATATTTTCCTGGCCGTAACCAACCCGCTTGCCCAGCACCAAGGCGCAGACCAATCCGGCAATTCCCGCATTGATGTGCACCACCGTGCCGCCAGCAAAATCGGCGGCACCCGGCAAACCAGCCACGCCGTTGCCGAGCCAACCCGTTGGGCTCCAAACCCAGTGCGCGATCGGCGAGTAGACCATCAAGGACCACAACACCATGAAAAGGCACACCGCCGAGAACTTCATGCGGTCGGCAAATGCGCCGGCGATCAGCGCTGGCGTGATGATCCCAAAGGTCATCTGGAACATCATGTAGACGGTCTCGGGGATCGTCGTCTGGGTGGGGTTGCTCGACCCCGCCCCAAGCAAGAACGGCTTATCCCAGTTATCCGCAATGCCGTTCAGGAACAGCCGTGATGCATCGCCGATATAGGGGGCCAACGCGCCTTGGCCGTTGGTGAAGGCCAGGCTGTAGCCCAGCACCATCCACGTGATCGTCACCAGGCAGCAGATCGTGAAGCTCTGCATCATGGTGGCGAGTACGTTCTTCTTCCGCACCATCCCGGCGTAAAACAGCGCCAATCCGGGAATCGTCATCAACAACACCAAGGCGGTGGCGGCGAGCATCCACGCGGTGTCGCCATTATCGAGCTTGGCGGCGGCAGTTGCCGCTGCGGCCGCAGCCGGAGCGGCGGCACCGCCCGATGGTGGCGTCTGTTGCGCAAAAACCGGTGACACGGCGAAGAGCAAGGGTAGAGCCCAGAGCGCGGGCGCAAGCCGGTTACATTTCATAACACCAACCTCGCGTTCAGATAGCTGCCGCATCGAGCTCGCCCGTCCGGATACGGATAGCGCGCTCTACGCCGATGACAAAGATTTTGCCGTCGCCGATTTTTCCCGTATGTGCGGTTCTGGCGATCGCCTCCACGGCCTGCTCGACAAGATCATCCCCAACCACGACCTCGATCTTGACCTTAGGCAGGAAATTTACCTGGTATTCCGCCCCGCGATAAATCTCGGTTTGGCCCTTCTGCCGCCCGAAGCCCTTTACCTCCGAGACCGTCAGCCCCTGTACCCCAAGCGGCATCAAGGCCTCACGCACGTCATCAAGCTTAAATGGCTTGATGATGGCCATTATCAGTTTCATATGAGCCCACCCTCCTTCGTGCGGCCACGCGCCCGGCATTCGGGCTGTGCACCGCCACTCGCAACGCATTCCCTTTCAAAATCCGTGCCAAAGCTCAGAGGACGGTAATCGGGGGCGGTTCGTGCGGTTCCAGGCTGACTGTGGGCTGGTACAACGCGTCCTGGCGGGCTGCTCCGCCCATCCGAGCCTGCTGAGCCGGATGTCATGGATTCCCATACCAGCACGGGACCCTGAACGCCGCCCTTGCTCGGGCTGCGCTTAAACTTTGTGCAGGCGCACCATGCTCATTCGACACCGCTTTCAGGCTGGAGAATGGGACTGGCGCAAGATGGACACTTGCTGGCCAAGCCGCCATGGCCGGCCTTTGCCCCCGTATCAAGATAAAAAAAGCCCCAGATAAAAAAAGCCCCAGAGCCGAAGCTCTGGGACCGTTCGTGGGAGAAGAAAGGCTTTGAGCTTACACCGAGTAATACATTTCGAACTCAACCGGGTGCGGGGTGTGCTCAAACCGGTAAACTTCGTTCCATTTCAGCTCGATATAGCTCTCGATCTGATCCACCCCAAACACGTCGCCCGCCAGCAGGAACTCGTAATCCCCCTCAAGGGCGCCGAGCGCCTCCCGTAAGCTGCCGCATACGGTTGGAATGCCCCGAAGCTCCTCCGGAGGCAGATCATAAAGATCCTTATCCATGGGATCCCCCGGGTGAATCTTGTTTCTAATCCCATCAAGCCCCGCGAGCAGCATAGCGCTGAACGCCAGGTACGGGTTCGCCGCGCCGTCAGGGTACCGCACTTCAACCCGCTTAGCCTTTGGGTTTGTGGCATAAGGGATGCGGCATGCCGCCGAGCGGTTGCGGGCCGAATAAGCCAGGAGCACAGGCGCTTCGAACCCGGGGATTAGCCGCTTGTAGCTGTTGGTCGTTGGATTTGTGAAGGCGTTGATTGCCTTGGCGTGCTTAATCACCCCGCCAATGTAGTGGAGGGCGGCTTCAGACAAATCGGCGTAAGCATTGCCAGCGAAGATCGGCTTGCCGCCTTTCCAGATCGATTGATGCACGTGCATGCCCGACCCGTTATCGCCGTAAATAGGCTTGGGCATGAATGTGGCGGTCTTGCCGTAACTGTGCGCCACGTTTTGGATGCAATATTTGTAGATTTGCAGGTGGTCGGCGATGCGCACCAAAGGGCCGAACTTCATGCCCAGCTCGTGCTGGCTCTGCCCGACCTCATGGTGGTGCTTTTCGATCACCACCCCCATCTCGCCCATTGTGGAAAGCATCTCGGCGCGCAGGTCGCTCTCACTATCGACTGGAGGCACCGGGAAGTAACCGCCCTTGACTGCCGGCCGATGCCCCATATTACCCTCAGGGTAGTCCTTCATCGAGGCTTGCGGACCCTCGATGCTGTCGATCTGGTACGTGCCATAATTCGGCCCCGTCCCGAATTTGACGCTATCGAAAACGAAAAATTCTGCTTCCGGGCCAAAAAATGCCGTATCGCCGATGCCGGTCGCCCGTAGGTAGTTTTCCGCCTTCTTCGCCGTGCTCCGCGGGTCGCGATTGTATGGTTGGCCGGTGGACGGCTCCACAATATCGCAGAAAAGAATGAGGCTGGGCTTCGCCGCGAACGGATCCATGACCGCGGTATCTGGATCGGGCATGAGAATCATGTCGCTCTCGTTGATCGCCTTCCACCCGGCGATCGACGAGCCGTCAAACATGATCCCTTCGCGAAAGACATCCTCATCGATGGTCGATACATGCTGCGCCGTGTGCTGCCATTTGCCCCTGGGGTCGGTGAAGCGAAGATCAACGTACTCCACCGAGTGCTCTTGCAGCATCTCCATCACTTTCTGAACGCTGGTGGCCCCTGATGGCTGATTCGCCATGCCCTTTTCCTATCCATCTTGGTCATAAGGGCCGCCCCACGCGACCCCACTAAAGCGCGATGGCTTGAGGCGGACTCTGCGCCGCAAATGGGGGCCCGGGATTGGGGTCCCGATTGTCAGAAAGCCTGAATCGCGCTCTCAAACCAAAAGTCCTAGAGCATGACGGCTTCGACTTGAAGTCTTCATGCTCTAGCCGGCCCGTCTAGTCGATCGCAGCCGCGGCCGGAAGCGGCAAGTTATGGTTATCCTTGGCGAAGCATTGCGAACACGATCAAATAGCGTTCTCACCGCGCTCGCCCGTGCGAATCCGGATCACCTCCTCGATATTGGAGACAAAAATCTTGCCGTCGCCGATGCGCCCGGTCCGGGCTGCATTCATGATCGCCTCGATCGCCCGCTCCGCGAGTGCATCGTCGCAGATGACTTCGAGTTTGACCTTGGGGAGGAAGTCCACCACATATTCCGCCCCCCGATAGAGCTCGGTATGTCCCTTCTGGCGGCCGAAACCCTTGGCCTCCACCACCGTGATCCCCTGCAGACCTACCTCGTGCAATGCCTCCTTCACCTCGTCTAGCTTGAATGGCTTGATCACGGCCTCAATCTTCTTCATGCGCCTTTGCTACCCGGCCACCGGGTCCTCCCGACACGTTCCCTCGCTACCAGTTGAACGGCAGTAGCCGAGCTTTTGCACGAGGCGTGCCAATTCCGCAATCGGCGCGGCATTTTTGGCGAACTTCGCGCTCTGCCGATTTCGTACGCGTTTTGCCGCTCGATTTGCCGTCTTGCTGTGCAGCTAGCAACGCTGCGCGGAATCCGGCCCCCGGGCATAGCGCGCCCTCTGAAATCACGGCTCTCCAGCGCGGTCGCTTGCCCCGATTTGTCGGAGTCACGCATTCAAAGCCACGCGGGTTTGACGGCCCATGGATCGCCGCTTACATCCGGTAGTATAGGGGCTTGCTGGTGGCGGGCGTAGCTCAGCTGGTTAGAGCGCCAGGTTGTGGTCCTGGATGTCGTGGGTTCGAATCCCATCGCTCGCCCCACCGGACCACATGCCCGGGCCCGGTCGACCAGGTCCTCCCAATGCTTCCCCTGCCGCCGAGGAGCGGTTGATCGGAAGGAGCAGGAGCTCTGAGTGGGCTGTGAGCCGATTTCCATAATTTGCGATTCCGCGACTTGGGCCCCGTTGCACCCGGCTTTAGTGTTTCGAAGCGGGAGGGTCTCGTGCCGGCTTAGCGCACACCGATTTGCGTGTGTGGCTTGATCCAGGCGCACGATCAGGTATGGATTGGACCCGGGCCGCCGCGAGTTTCGGTCGTAAACTCAATTATGTCACGCCGCTGGATATCGCTTGAGTCGACCAAGAGACCCGGAGATCACTTAATGGAAGCCATCGGGACGACAATCCGGGGAGGGGGATTGTCCCCCAGCCGCCTGGTCGCAATCGCCAACCGTTTGGAGAAGGACGTCGCCGCGTCCGCAATCCCAGGCGCCATGATCGTGATCGGCAGCCATGATCGGGTAATCTTCGAGCGTACCGTGGGGTTTCGGGAGGTCGCAGACGGCGATCCGCTGCGGCCGGACGCGATCTGGCGCATTTACTCAATGACCAAGCCGATCGTGACGGCGGCAGCGATGGTCCTGGTCGAGGCGGGATTGCTGTGCTGCGACCAGCCCGTTGCCGAGTTCATTCCTCTATTCGCAGGGCTGCGCGTGGCAGACGGCGCGGGGCGGGATGTGCCAGTGCGGACGCCGCCGACGGTTCAGGACCTCATGCGCCATACGGCGGGCCTCTCGTACGGCTATCTTGGCGATGGCCCGGCACACCAGGCCTACGTAGCCGACGGATTTCTTGATGAGGATCTATCCAACGCGTCGTTCGTCGACCGGCTCGCAGCGTTGCCGCTGGAACATCAGCCGGGGACTGTGTGGCACTATAGTCACGCGACCGACGTGCTCGCGCGAGTCCTTGAGGTCATCTCCGGCCACAGCCTTCTGCAGGTGTTGCAGGAAGTCCTGTTCGAGCCTCTGGGCATGCTGGAGACGGATTTCCAGTTGCCGGCAGCCAAGCGCGACCGTGTGGCGGAACCGCTGCCGCAGCCTGCGGGAAGGAGGCCCCAATTCTTCGATCCCTGCTTGCCGCGGCGCGCTCAGCGCGGCGGCGGAGGTCTTGTCTCAACGGCTCACGACTACGCTCGCTTTCTTCGCATGCTGTTGGGAAACGGAAGCCTGGACGGCACGCGCGTGTTGAGCCCGGCCACGGTGGCCTACATGACCGCCGACCATCTCGGCCATTCCATCCGCAAGGGGAGCTATTATCCGCCGGGACCGGGCTATGGATTCGGATTAGGGTTCGCCGTTCGGCTTGCCGAGGGTGAAGCCCCATTCCTCGGATCGCGCGGCGATTATTTCTGGAGCGGGGTCGGCGGAACTTATTTTTGGGTGGACCCGACGCGGAACCTGTTTGTTCTGTTCATGCTGCAATCCTCGTCTCCGGAACAGCGGCGCCATTATCGAACGCTCTTGCGCAACATGGTCTATGCCGCCGTCGACTGCTGATTCCCATGCTCCGGCCGAATTTCTGACACCAGCGCCGGACGGTTTCGTAGGAGAGGGACACGCCACGTCTCCTCGGCCAGCTCGCGCGTGCGCGCCGCCTCCAGCTCGCCGCGCAGCAGGCGGCGGATCTCGGCCGGCGTGGCGTTGGACTGCTCCGAGCGGGTGCCCACGCTGTAGCCGTGCCGGGTCAGCCGGGTTTGTACCGTCACGCCTGCACTGCCCGTGCAATGCGGCCCACGCGAGCAGCCGGGTGGAGTCGAGCGTCGGCAAAGGGGAGTTCGCGTGGACAAGATCAACGGGATCTCGTGCAGCCGAGGATCACGGCGTCGCAGCCTTCCTCGTCCCGCATCCGGCCGATCACCGCCTGGAGGGTGGCGACCGCCTCTGGCCGGAAGGTGCTACCCACCAGCTCGTCCATGATGATGCGGCTGATCTCCTCGCGCTCGGCGGCGTTCGGGCGCACGCATTCCAGCCCGTGCGCTGCGAGCTTCTCCGGATAGAGCTCGCTCTCGACGAGCCATCGCGTCCCGGTCAAGCCGAGGCGCCGGAACCCGCGCCCGGCAGCCCGTGCTGCGACCACCTCGGCAATGTGCAGCCAGGGCCGTGGCGACCGCGGCAGGACGTGGGGAGCGCCTGATGGATGGTGTTGTCCCCGGGCAGATCAGGAAGTCGCGCCCGCCCTCGCCAGCTTGTCGGCCGAGGAGAGCATCAGCTCGCCCAAGCCTGGCCAATCGCCCTGGTCGAGGCAGCGCACGTAGTCCGCGAGCGAGTGTGTGTGCATCGAGACCTCGGGGTGGGCGTGCGCCGCGCCGAAGCGCTGCGCGCCCTCCACACAGATTGTGTGACAGCACAGGGCCGCGCCCTCTGCGGAACAGCCCACGATGCCGATGTGCAGGGGCATGGTGGCCATCCCATCTCAAGGTTCAGCGTGCTGTGCACCGTCCTCGACCCGGGGCCGTTACTCCCTAGGCCAGGACTGGTAGACTGAGTGGCTCGTCCCTCGCACCTCGACGATGTGCCATGGGCACGCCCAGCATACATGCGCTTCGGGGGGCTGGTGATGCGGTGATAATTAAATCAGGGAGGAGATGATGCCGCTAACCCGTATAGAAGCTGACTACCTGATCGAAACCGCCTTCGATCCCCGTCAGGCCGCCGAATCCATGGCAGGCGAGCAGTCCAGCGGAACCTTCCTTCCGGTTCCCGGGGAGACGCCGGAACTGAAGGCCCGCGCAGCTGCCCGGCTCGAAG
>JAFAHH010000002.1 GCA_019237355.1 Acetobacteraceae bacterium
TGGTCACAGATTGCCTCCATCAGATGCTCGTCGCGTGCCGGGCTTTCGGGTCCGGTCGTCGCCGTGACCACTTCGATGTCAATCGGCGCGGAAAACTGACCCACCATCGGCGTCGAAAACTGACCCACCTTCGGGAGCTGTGGGCGGTGACGAGCAGACGAGTTCCCGGCCTGGCCTCAGGCCTGCCAGCCCACTTCACTTCCTTGTAAGGGAATGCCCTTAGTTCGACCCGCCGGAGGCGGGTTGAGACGAGAGACGCCCTTCGTTCTTTAATCGCGGTCAGTTTGGCAAGACGGTCTGTTTAGTGGGCATGAGCATGACGTAGATTTTACCGAAGTAGGCGTCGTATTCGTCTGTGAGCTTCTTCTATGCCCCCGACACCCGATCGGATCCCAGATCTCGAGGATGATTTGGCGGTCTCCCCCTACTTTGCGTGGCTGATATTTACTGCGTCCGTGCGCCATTCTCCCGTCTCAGAGGCTGTTTCTCAGTTCGGCTGGAGCGCCGTTTCTCCGTCCCGGCCTGCAAGATCACAGGGCGCCGCGCGGAGGGACCGTCAAGGGAAGCGCGGAGCAACCCGGAGCCACGCGCAGCGCAGTGAGCATGGCGAGGATTGCGAGCACTGGACCTTGATGGTCCCGAGCACGGTGCCACCCTTGATAAGGCTGGGGCTACTGTCCTGCCGGGTCATGGTTCTTTCCGCGGTCTGCTTGGGCAGCCGCAACATGGCATTGCAGAGGTCGGCATCCCTATGTCCCGAACGCGGCCACCACACGAGCGGGCCGCAACGAAGGAGCGCGGGATTGCCGGGCCTCGTCCCGGCTGGGACATGCCCCCGCCTTCTCAGGCGGATCTCGGTCGGAGAATCAGTTGGTGAGCACGATCATGGAGCTGCCGGAGCCTCCCCCCAATCGAAGTTGCGATCGTCTCCCCATACGCGGTGCATGATAACGGCCAGCTTGCGGGCAACTGCCACCTTGGCGCGGCGCACACCGATGCGGGCGGCAAGTGCCAAGCCCCACGTCTTGAGCGTGCACGGCTTCGGATGGCGCGTTAGCAAAACATTTGCTGCCTCGAATAGATAGGATCGAAGCAGGCTATCGCCACACTTCGAGATGTGGCCCGCTCTGTCCACTTCGCCTGACTGATAGCGTCTTGGCGTCAAGCCGATATAGGCTCCAACCGAGGTTGATCGTTTGAAGCGGGCAGGATCGTCGATGACCGCTTTGTAAGCGAGAGCGACAACTACGCCGACACCCGGCACGCTCATGAGCCGTCGGGCAGCGGCGTCGCTCTTGGCCTTCATCGTGATCTCGCGGTCGTAGACGGCGGCCTGATCTCGAAGAGCCTGCCAAGCCATCAAAAGGGGTTCGACGATCGCCGAAAGCGCCGCATTACCCTCGATGGCTTCCCGCACACGTATCGCAAAAGGGCCTTTGCTGCCGCGCCGGATGACGTGGCCGAAGGTCTTCAAGAGCCCCCGGATGTTGTTGGCGATGGCCTGGCGCTGCGAAACCAGTTGCGCCCGGGCGGTCAGCAGAAGCCGTAAAGTTTGTGCATCCATGCTCTTGATGGCAATCTCACGGAACCATCCGGTTCGGACCACCTGCGCGAGCCCGTAGGCGTCGTTGGCGTCGGTCTTATTGACCTGGAGGCTGAGCGCAGCCTTGGCATGGCGGGCGTCGAGGCAGACGACAGGCAACCCCTTCCGACGAAGACCGAGGGTCAACCAGTTGGACATTTGGCCAGTCTCAAGACCTACCCGCACCAGGGCGGGCGCACGGGCGCGGACAGTTCGGCAAATGGCGTCGGGTTCTGTGCTGCACTTGCCGCGCCAGACGACCGCGCTGTCTTGGTCGATGACGCAGATCGAAGTGGTCTCAAGCGAGACATCAAGCCCGACGTAGTGCTGTTGATCCATGGAACTGCTCCGGGGGTTGTGGCACGCGGAGGCTATCCGGTGCTCGCATCCGGCCGCCCCTCGCGATTACGCCATGTCCCGACACCCTCCGGCGGCCACGGCGCGCAGGGGCGGTCAAGGGATGAAACCCTTGCGGCGCGCGCGTCAGCGCGCGTCCCTTGACCGCCCCGAGCACCGTGGCATTCCCCGGGTATTCGGCCGAAGCAGGAAGCTCCGGGACGACCTCAAGTGCGGTTCTTGAACCGCCAGCTTTCGTTCCCGGTCTCGATAATGTCGCAGTGATGCGTCAAACGGTCGAGCAGCGCGGCCGTCATCTTGGCGTCGCCGAATA
>JAFAHH010000301.1 GCA_019237355.1 Acetobacteraceae bacterium
TGGGAACGGAGCCGTCCATGCCAGAACCCACCACTCCCGGCCCGCTGGCCGGGCTCCGCATCATCGAGTTCGGCCATTTCGTTGCCGCTCCCTTCTGCACCCGGCTGCTCGCCGATCTCGGCGCCGAGGTGATCAAGGTAGAGCCACCTGATACTGGCGACCCGGCCCGGCAATGGGGCGCCCGCTATCAGGGCCAATCGGCCTGGTGGTCGGTTCACGCCCGCAATAAGTACTGTGTTACACTGGACCTGAAAAAGCCCAGGGCGACCGAGATTGCGCTCCGCCTCGTCGCCCAATGTGACGCTCTGGTCGAGAACTTCCGCCCCGGCCAGCTCGCCAAATTGGGCCTGAGCGAACAAAAGCTGCGGGAAGCCCGGCCGGGTCTGGTGATCGCCCACATCTCCGGCTACGGCCAGGATGGACCCGACCGGGACCGCGCCGCTTTCGGCGTGATCGGCGAAGCCGTCGGCGGCTTACGGTACCTGACCAATCATCCGCCCGGCACGACCGACCTGCCCCCGGTACGGGTGGGCATCAGCATCGGTGACTCCGTCGCAGGAATCTATGCCGCGTTCGGGATCATGGCCGCGCTCTGGCGCCGCGATGCAGCCGGGCGGGGCGATGGCCGCAGCCGCACCCTCGATGTCGCCCTCACCGAGTCAATCTTCAGTATGCTGGAAGGGGCGCTGCCCGAATACGGCGCGCTCGGGACTATCCGCCAGCCCAGCGGCGGCGCCATCGCCACCGCCGCTCCCAGCAATGCCTATCGGTCAGCCGACGAGGTTTGGGTGCTGATCGCCGCCAATTCCGACCCGCTCTTCCGCAAGCTGACCGCACTCATGGGCCGGCCGGAGCTGGCCTCCGAGCCTCGATACACAGGGAACCAGGCGCGCGTCGCGAACCGCGACGCACTCGATGCCGAGATCAGCGCCTGGACCACCCAGCACAGCGCCTCCGACCTCGAACGCATGCTGGCGGAAGCAGATGTTCCCGCCACCCGCGCCTACACCATCGCCGACTGCGCCGCCGATCGCCAATACAAGCACCGCGGCATGGTTCGGGAAATCGAAGACGCACAGCTCGGGAAGATGCTGCATTACGGGGTGGTGCCGCACGTTCCCGATGACCCGGGCGCAATCCGCTGGGCTGGCCCGCCGGTCGGGGCGCATACCCAACAGGTATTTGGACGCCTGCTCGGCCTTTCTGCGGCCGAGATCGAGGCGCTGAAGCGGGAAGGGATTTGCTGATGGCCTCTCAGGACATTGCACGAAACGCGGCCGCCGCCCTGTCCGAACCTGCATCCGTCGCACAAACCGAAATCAGCGCCCGGCTCGACCGGCTTCCGGCCACCCGGCATATCTGGAAGCTGGTGGGGTTGCTGTCGCTCGGTGGTTTTTTCGAATTTTACGACCTGTTTTTCACGGGCTATGTGGCGCCCGGCCTATTCCGGGAAAACATCCTAACCCCAACGACACCGGGCTTGTTCGGCACTACCGGAGTCGCCGGTTTCGTGGCAGCGCTGTTCTCGGGCCTGTTCATCGGAACGATGGTGTTCAGCTTCGTCGCCGACCGGTTTGGGCGACGTATTATTTTCACCACGTCATTGCTTGTCTACACGGTTTGCAACGTCATTATGGCCTTCCAGCACGACGCTTTCGGCCTCTATCTCTGGCGCTTTTTGGCAGGCGTCGGGATCGGGGTCGAGCTGGTAACAATCGATACCTATATCTCGGAACTCGTGCCCAAGGATTTGCGCGGCCGGGCCTTTGCCTTCAACCAGGTCGTACAATTTGCGTCCGTGCCGATCGTCGCGGCGCTGGCCTATATATTTGTGCCGCGCGATCCGCTCGGCTTTTCGGGCTGGCGCTGGGTGGTGCTGATCGGCGCGGTTGCCGCAATCGCGGTTTGGTGGATCCGCCGCGCCGTACCGGAAAGCCCGCGCTGGCTTGCTGCGCGCGGCCGGGCGGAGGAAGCCGATCGGATCACTTCGGGGATCGAAGCTCGGGTCCGCGCCGAGTATGGGCAGGAACTGCCGCCGCTGCCCCCGCCGCCACCACCCGTGCTACATGGCCGTTTCATTGATATTTTCGAAGACGAATACCGTAGCCGCACGGTCATGCTGGTCGTGTTCAACATTTTTCAAACCGTCGGTTTCTATGGGTTTGCGAACTGGGTGCCGACTCTGCTGATCAGTCAGGGCATTGCGGTTACGCAAAGTCTCGGCTACACCTTCATCATTGCGATCGCCGCCCCGTTCGGCCCCGCTCTGGGCTACCTGTTCGCCGACCGTATCGAGCGGAAATGGCAGATCGTGATCGCGGCCGGGTGCATCGCCGCCTTCGGGTTGCTGTTCGCCAACGTTCGCGCGAGCGCTCTGCTGATCCTATTTGGCGTGCTGGTTACACTCTCAAGCAACATCATGTCCTTTGCCTTCCACGCGTACCAAACCGAGCTCTACCCGACGCGTATCCGTGCGGTCGCGGTGGGGTTTGTCTATTCCTTCAGCCGCATCTCGGCGGTGTTCAGCGCGTTCATCATCGCGTTCTTCCTGCGCGCGTTTGGGGCGGGTGGCGTATTCGTGTTCATAGCCGGCGCCATGGTGGTGGTCATGCTGGTCATTGGCGCAATGGGACCGCGCACCCGCGATCTACCGCTGGAGCAGATCTCGCACTAGGAGGCTGCGGAAAAACGCTGAAGTCGGTCGTTCGTAGAGCATCGAAAGAAGGCCAGGGGCTTTGCCCCTGGACCCCAGCCAAGGCAGAGCCTTTGCAATCCAATCACTTAAGTGGATGGGGCCTGGGGCCTTTCGGCCCCGTCATGCGAACAGCATGCTCGTCACGCGAGGAGCGTGCTCTTCGCACGACGCATGACGGGTCCAGGGCAGAGCCCTGGCTTCCTTTTTCAGCAGACTGCTAGAGCGCGATCGCTTGAGGCGGAAACGTCGGAAAGCGTGAATCGCGCTCGCCATAAAAGAGTTAGGATATATTCCGACCGACCAGTCGGTCGGAATATATCCTAGAAGGAGCCGCCTCATGCCGATGAATGTCGCGCAGAAGCTCATCCAGTCGCACTTGCTCGATGGCGCCATGCGGCCGGGCAGCGACATCGCCTTGCGCATGGATCAGGCGCTGCTGCAGGACGTGCTCGGCACCTTGGTTATGCTCGAGCTCGAGGCCATGGGATTGGATCGCGTCAAGGTGCAGCCCGCGGTCCAATACGTCGATCACAATCTCGTCCAAAACGATAATATGAACGCGGACGAGCATCTGTTTCTGCGCAGCGCCTGCCGCCGGTTCGGGGTTTGGTATAGCCGGCCTGGCAATGGAATAAGCCATCCGGTGCACATGCAGCGTTTCGGCAAGCCCGGCCAATCGCTGGTGGGCTCGGATAGCCACACGCCGGCGGCCGGCTCACTCGGGATGCTGGCTTTCGGCGCCGGCGGGGTCGAGGTGGCGCTGGCCATGGCGGGGGAGCCGCTCTACCTCCGCATGCCCCAAATCTGGGGGGTGCGGCTGACCGGGAGCCTCCCCGATTGGGTCAGCGCCAAGGATGTGATACTCGAGATGCTCCGCCGGCACGGCGTCGAGGGCGGCTTGGACCGGATGGTCGAGTATTATGGCCCGGGCCTCGACTGCCTGAGCGCGATGGACCGCCACGTGATCGCCAATATGGGGGCCGAGCTCGGGGCCACGACCACGGTCTTTCCCTCCGATCAGGAGACGAGGCGTTTTCTACGCGATGAAGGCCGGGAGGATGACTGGGCCGAGCTCGCCGCCGATGCGGGGGCCGAATACGATGTGCACGAGGAACTCGACCTCTCCAAGCTCGAGCCGCTGATCGCCAAGCCCTCGAGCCCCGGCAATGTCGTGCCCGTGCGCGAAGTGGCCGGGCAGGAGATTTACCAGGCCTATATCGGCTCCTCGGCTAACCCCGGCTACCGGGACATCGCGATTGCGGCCCAGATGGTCCGCGGCCGCCAGGTGCATGACCGGGTCTCGTTCGACATCAATCCCAGCTCGCGCCAGGTTTTGGAGAACCTGATCGCCGGCGGGCTCCTCACCGATCTCGTCCATGCTGGGGCGCGGCTGCACCAGGCCGGGTGCAACGGCTGCATCGGGATGGGTCAGGCCCCGGCCTCGGGCCGCAATAGCCTACGCACCGTGCCGCGCAACTTCCCGGGCCGGTCGGGCACGCGCGAGGACAGCGTGTTCCTCTGCAGCCCGGAAACCGCGGCCGCCTCGGCTTTGACCGGGCGCATTACGGATCCGCGC
>JAFAHH010000330.1 GCA_019237355.1 Acetobacteraceae bacterium
AAATGGCCCGGCCGCGAGTTTCTGGGTCCGGCTCGGTCCGCAATTGCCAGCTCACCTTTGCATGATCGAGCAATTGCAAGAACCCGGCCGGAAGATGAATTAGCGGGTGGCGGTCCCGGCCGCCTGCCTCGACCAGAAGCACGCGCCTCTCCGGGTCCTCGGTCAGGCGGCTGGCAAGCACGCAACCCGCCGAACCAGCCCCGACGACGATATTGTCGAAGCTGGCGCCGTCCCCCAGCGCGCTACGCATGGCTCGCCTCCCGCTGGCCGACGCGCGCGACGGCCGGGTGGTGCGGTCGACCAATGGCTAGGATGACCACCCCGGAGAGCGTTGCGCACCCGGCGAGGAAATAGAGGCCGCTGGTGAAGCTGCCCGTGCTCGCCGCGGCCAACCCCACTCCGTAAGGACCGATAAACCCGCCCAGATTGCCAATCGCGTTGATGATGGCGATGCCGCCGGCCTTGGCCTCCCCGCGGAGGAACATCGAAGGTAGCGGCCAGAAGCAGGGAGACATCGCGAAGAAACCGATCGCCGCGATCGAGAGCGCTGCCAGCGCCCAAGCCGAGTTGCCGAGCATTCCCGCAGCAACCAGCCCGGCAGCAGCGGCCATCATTGTCCCAATCACATGCCAGCGGCGCTCGTTCTGCCGATCGGAGTGCGAGGCCACCAGCACCATCCCGATCGTGGCGACCACATAGGGCAGGGCGGAGACATAACCTACCGCCTGGTTCGAAAGCCCAATGCCCTTGACGATCTGCGGCAGGAAGAAAGTGATGCCATACATGCTCGCGGTTCGGCCGAGGTAAACGACCGAGAGCGCAAGCACGCGCGGATCGACCAGTGTCCGGCCGAGCGAAACGGAATGGGATGCGTCGGCTGGCTGGTCCTGCTGGATGCGGCGTTCCAGCCATTGGCGCTCATCGGCGGTAAGCCAGCGCGCGTCCCGTGGCCGGTTTGTTAGGAATACAAGCACCAGACCGCCGAGGATGAGCGCCGGAAGCGCCTCGATGAGGAACATCCATTGCCAGCCGTGCAATCCGGCGACCCCTTCCATGCCCAAGATCGGCACCGACAGCAGCGAGGCAATCGCGCTCGAGATCGGCGAGGCCAGCAGAAACAGCGCCACCGCTCGGCCACGATATGCCGCTGGAAACCAATAGGTGATATACAGGATCATGCCCGGAATGAACCCGGCCTCAGCGGCGCCGAGCAGCAGGCGCATCGTGAGGAAGCTCCACGGTCCGATTACCAGGGCCATGGCGCCTGAAACCAGGCCCCAGGTGATCATAATCCGCGCGATCCAAACACGCGCCCCGATCCGGGCCATGAAGACGTTGCTCGGGACTTCGAGCAAGCAGTATGTAACGTAAAAGATTCCCGCTCCCCAGCCATATACGTATGGGGTGAGGCCCAGATCCCGGTTCATCGTCAGCGCCGCAAAGCTGACATTTACCCGGTCGAGGTTATTGATGACGTAAAGCAGAGCCATGAGCGGCATCAGCCGCCACATCACTTTTCTTATCGTACGGCGTTCAATCTCTGGCTCCGAGGGCGCGGCAACCCCCGCAGCCGTTAAGCTATGCATTTTTTATTGCTCCCTAGGTAATACTCGCGGTGGGGGCGGAGACGCCCCACGCCTATTCGGCTGCAGTTCCTGTCACCGAGCCGCTAGCAGGCTCTGCCTCGGCCACGATCCTGGATTCCGCCAGGCTGGCGATCTCCTCGCCCGAAAGCCCAAAATCGCCGAGGATCTCGGCTGTATGCTCACCTAGCACAGGCGGCGGCAGGCGATAGGCGCTGGGTGTTGCGTGGAACCGGATCGGTGTCGCCAAAGTCTCGACCCGGCCAGCGCGCGGATGCTCCTGCGCCACCACCATACCGAGATGCACAAGTTGCGGATCCTCACGCAGCGCCTGGTGCAGATTCTGTATCTTCCCAGCGGGCACATTCCGCTGCCCGAGCTGATCGAGCCAGTACGTGGCGGGCTGGTTCGCGAATATGCCGGCAAGCAGCGAGATCAAAACCGGGCGATTCGCGCACCGAGCCGGGTTATTAGCGAAGCGTGGATCGGACTTCCATTCCGGGCGCTCGATCGCATCGCAAAGCGATTGCCAGAACTTCTCGGTAAAGCATGCAACGAAAAAGGGCTGCCCGTCTGATCCGGTAAAGGATTGATACGGCGTGAACACGCCCGATGCCGAGCCGAGCCGAGCCGGAGGCTTGCCGGTTCGCAGCGTTTCGCCATCGCGCGGAATGGTCGCGAACACTGCGCCCTCGAGCAGCGAGAGATCCACATACTGCCCTTCGCCAGTACGCTCGCGATGCAACAATGCAGTGGTAACGGCAAAGGCCAGCAGCGCCGCCCCGCCGAAATCGGGATAAGGGTTGCCGATCCGCATCGGCGGGCCTCCCGCCTCGCCGGTCATGGCCATCAGGCCGCTGATTGCCTGGATCACCGGATCATTCGCCGGCAGATGGGCATAGGGGCCGGTCTGGCCAAAAGCCGAACAACTCGCGTAAATAATATCCGGCTTGACCCGGCGTACATCTTCATAACCAAACCCGAGCCGCTCCAAAGTGCCGGGGCGGAAATTCTCGGTCACTATATCGCAATCCTGCACCAGGCGAAGCAGCAGATCACGTCCTTCTTTGCGCTTTAGATCCACGCGGATGCTACGCTTGTTGCGATTTTCCGACATGAACTGGACGCTTTCTCGACCAACGAAAACAGTGCCTATATTGCGCGAGTGGTCACCCTTCTCCAGTTCCTCCACCTTGATCACATCGGCGCCCAAATCGCCGAGGAGCATGGTCGCGACTGGGCCTGCGGTCATGATGGTAAAGTCCAAGATCCGGTAGCCGGATAGCGGTAAGCGCTGGCCGTTTCCTGTAGTATTGATGCTCATTCAATATCCTCCCTGCGCCGGTCTGGGGACCGGCGTTAAACTGCACTGAGTGTGGATGCCATATCGGCGTAGGCGTGCTCGCGGATTGCAACGCCATCTTCGCCTTCGCGGCGAAGCACAAGGCTATGTTTGAAACGGCTATCGTCTGTTTCGGGAAAATCGACCCGGTAATGCGCGCTGCGGGTCTCGTGGCGGTGCAAGCACGCACGCAGCACCAACTCGCTGGCCAGTGCGAGATTACGCACGCTGAGCACCGTGCTCAGCGTGTCCGGGGTGGCGCCGCAGCCAACATCCAGGGCATCGCGCACGTCCCTTACCGTAGCAAGCGCGCGGCGCAGCCCGGATTCCGACTTTTCAACTAGGCAATGGCGCTGCATCGCGCTGCGGACTTTTTCCACAAGCACGGCGAGTTCATGATCCGCTACCGGCCGGCCCATGACAGAGGCTACCCGGTCGGTCGCGAGCTGTAGAAGGCCACCGCCGCGGTTTCTCTCGCGTGCAGCCCGATCGGCCGCTGCCGTGCCGGCCCGGTGGCCAAACACCTGGCCCTCGGCGAGCGAGTTCCCGCCGGGTCGGTCTGGTCCACGCACCCCACCGGCCAGCTCGCCAATGACGAACAGGCCGGGTATGGTGCTTTCTGCGCCCGCATTGACCATGCGCACGCCCCCGTTCATGCACTGAAAGGCGATCCCGACCTCGAACAGCCCCTTACGGACGTCGAGGCCGCGTTCACGCATCCATCGCGCAGTGTTCGGAATGGTCGCCTCAATCCGCTCGGCAGAGACATGCGCGAAGGAGAAGTTAACGCACCCATTCGGCGTGCCTCGCCCTTCGTTGATCTCCCGCGCGATGGCGACATCGATGTAGCGCGAGACATTTTCCGTCGTAAACGGAAATACCTTCTCGTCGTATACTTCCTCGAGAGGCACCCCCACAGGTACGTAGCGCGGCAGAAATTCCTCCCCCAGCCCATTGGTGATCCGCGGGTGCAGCACAAAGCAGGATTTGCTAAAGAGCTGCACGTAAGGATGGATCAGCGCTGGCCCAAACTGGTGGAATTCAAGATTCACCAGCTCGGCGCCATGACGAAAGCAGATTGCCTGGCCATCGCCGGTCATTTCCGGGGTGGAAACCTGTCGCTCGAAAGCACCATGCATTCCGCCCGTGCCGAGCACTACCGACGGCGCCTCATAATGGATGAGCATCCGCCGCTCTGGAGCATAGGCGAGCGCACCGGCAACCGAGCCATCGCTATTCCGGATCAAATCGACCAGCATCACTGGCGCATCGACGGCCACGCCCCGCCGCACCAATTCGTCGGACAGCGCTTCGACCACCGCGCGGCCGGTCTTGCCGCTCACCCCGAGCGCCCGTGCAAAGGAGCCGAAATCGCTCCGGATCAGCCGATAATCCTCCCCATCCGGCGCTCGATCGAAGGGAACACCCAGGGCGATCAAATCACGAATGCGATCTGGCGCATCCTCGGCCAGCACGCGCACCAGGGCCGGGTCGATAAAGCCTTCACCGGCCCGCATCGTATCCTCGTAGTGGATTGCGGGGCTGTCGCGGCGATCGCCGAACCCGGCCGCGCCCATGCTCATTATTTCGCTCGCGCCATGCACCGAGCTTCCGCCGATGCGGAGCGGCGCTTTGGCGACAAGCCGGACATCGGCGCCCGCCTGCCGCGCCGATAAGGCCGCGCGGGATGCCGCGCCGCCGCCGCCGATCACCACCACATCGGCCGTCACGCGGGTGACCTCTATGGGCAATGTACTCATACTGTTATTCCTTCCTAGGGCCGCGCGCGCGTCAGCCGGCCAACTCGCGCGCGGCAATATTGCGCTGGATCTCGTTTGTTCCGCCAAAAATCTGAAATAGCTTGGCTTCGCGGTAGTGGCGCTGCATCGGGTATTCCATGCTATAGCCATTTGCACCCATTATCTGCAGGCCCTCGGTTGCCACGCGCACATAAGTATCGGATGCAAAAAATTTTGCTTGCGATGATTCGATGGCGCAGGTTGCGCCTTGCTGCAGCAATCGGGCAGCCCGGAAAACGAGCAGCCGGCTCGCGTCAACCAGGGTTTGCATATCGACCAGCTTATGTGCTATCGCCTGAAAGGAAGCGATTGGCCGCCCGAATTGGCGGCGCTCCCTTGCGTAGTCACGCGCGTAGTCGCAAGCGGCCTGTGCGGCGCCCGCGCACATGGCGCCGAGGGAGATCCGCTCCTTTGCCAGAACTGTCGTAAGCTGCCGCCAGCCGCGATGCAGCTCTCCTACCAGAAAATTTTGCGGCACCTTCACGTCGACGTAATTCACCTCGCAGGTACGCACCGCATGTCCACCGAGCAGATCGATGGGCGAAATCGCGACGCCTGGGGTTTTGGCCGGGACCAAAATCAGGCTGATGCCATCGCGCTTATCCTGGGCTCGCTCGGTCCGGCATGCAGTCAGGATGTACTCGGCTTCTTGCGCCCCGGTGATCCACATTTTCGTGCCGTTGATCACGAAATCACCGTTCTTACATTCGGCTTTCGTCGTCAGGCTCGCCGCATCGGAGCCAGCATTGTTCTCGCTCAAAGCGAAGGCGAAGAAGGTACGGCCCTCGGCCAAGGCTGGCAGCATCTCCTGCTTGATCTCTTCGCTGGCAAAGCGGGCGAGCGCGCCGCCTACCATATTCACATTCATGTTCCAGTAACGGGCGAGGGCGATACTGTGATATGCCATGATCTCGACCATTGCGACCATATCGAGGTAGTCGCCGATCCCGCCATATTGCTCTGGTAGGGTGACTGCGAACCAGCCTTGCTCAGCGGCTACCCGCATAAGCTCATAGGGAAACCGTTTCTTTTCGTCACATTCGCGAATATAATCCAGGGAGGCGTGCCGGGTCAGCACCCCATGCACGCTATCGCGAAATTCGAATTGAACGTCATCCAGGTACGGCTGTAGGTCGGGGTTTCTGGTCAGTGTGGCAGGCATAGCAAATCCAATCTTTTCTCAGACATGTTTCCAAACGGGTGTGCGCTTATCGAGAAATGCCTGCCAGCCTTCGGCAGCATCCTCGGACTGGTAACAGGCGATATAGGCGTCTCTTTCGAGTGTGAGGTATCCAGCGAAGCGGGACAGGAACTCGTGATCCGCGAGCCGCTTGATCATCGCAATCGATCGGGCAGGCTGCGCTGCGAGCCCCTCGGCTATCGAGACTGCGGTCGGGAGCGCCTGGCCGGGTGCAGTGCGGCTATTGATAATGCCGATCGCCTCGTCATCGGTGGCGCCAAAAACCGTTCCATGCATCACTATGTCTTTCGCGCGCGCGGGGCCGACCAGGCGCTGCAACAGAAACATGCCTCCGGTTCCTGGCCAAACGCCACGAGAGATCTCGGGTAAGCCAAGCCGGGCATCTTCCGCTGCGATGCGGAAATCACACGCCAGCGCCAGTTCTAGGCCACCCCCAAGACAGGCGCCCTCAATCGCCGCAATGACCGGTTTTGCCATCCTTGCGATCCGCATCACCATTCGATGACCGTTCTCACAGTGCTGGCTGGCGATGTCCGGATCGCGGCGCGACGGGAATTCCTTCAGATCAGCCCCGGCGCAGAAATTGGCGCCGCCGGTAAGCACAACCGCTCGGACAGACTTGTCCGAATCCAGCTGCTCGGCGGCTGCAGCTATGGCCCCGCGTAGTTCCTGCGTGAGCAGGTTGAGCGGTGGAGCGCTCAGCCGCATGACCGCCACCGGGCCCTGAATGTGTACCGCAAGGAATGGCCAATTGATCACGCAGCCACTCCGGTTTCCAACGAGCGCAAGAAACCTGTTCGCGACTTCGCTCCTGCGATCAGGAAAGCCAAGTCGGAACCGCTAAGGATAAAGCGCGCCCCCATTTCGACGTATCGCTGCATGATGCCGTGGTCGTACATTCCGCCAACACCCGGGTGTTTCCCGTATCGCTGGCAGGCCTCCACCACCCGGCCGATTGCATTGGCGAGCCGTGGATTGCCGAAATCTCCTGGGATTCCCATTTCGGCGGAAAGGTCGCTGCCGCCGACCAGCACAACATCGATCCCATTAACCGCCGCGATGGCCTCGGCATTATCGATTGCCTGCGGCGTTTCGAGCATCGCAACCACCAGCGTCTCGCGGTTGATCTCCTCTATCACTTGTTTGATGGGGAAGCTCGCAAAGCGAAGCTGCGGAAGACCGCCTGGAACCGACCGGTTTCCGGCCGGCGGAAACCGGCAAGCGCGGGCAACTAGGGTGGCCTGTTCAGGCGTGTTCACGTGCGGGAATACGACGCCCATTGCGCCAGAATCAAGCAGCCGTGTCGCATGATGTTGATCGTGGCCGGGCACACGAACCAGCGGCGTTATTCCAGTGGCCAGGGCAGCAGCAGAAATCTGCGCCGCCGTGTCCACATCCATCGAATTGTGCTCCATGTCGATGAACAGCCAATCGAAGCCGCATAGGCGCGCGATTTCCGCGATATCGACCGTGCGGGCTTGTCGGATGCCAATCCCCAAGGATAGCTTACCTTCTTCCAGGCGTAACCTGGCGTGATTTTGGACGGCGTTCATAGTATCTCCGAGACTGTTACCCTACGCACCTCCGCGTCGCTTTTGACGGCCTTGTTTCGGCCAGGAGCTGGGTGGGCTCCAGCGGCGCCTCGCCAAGCCCCGCCCTGATCCGGTCCAGCACCGTGGCCGGCACATAGGCCGAGCCTGCAAGCCCGGCCGTGCCGCCGCGCCGCGCCAGCTTGCGTATGGTGTCGGTCAGCTCGCGCAGACTGCGCACATCGAAGTGGGTGACGCTGCGTGCATAGTCGAGGCACTGGTCGGAGACGAGCAGAACGGGGTCGGAGTCGATGCCGAGCAGGAACACCGCATTGGCGATATCGGAGACGCCGTCCAGAGGGCGGAACTCGGTGAAATAGCTGATGTTGGCGCCGCGCCAGCAATCCCCAAAGGCGATCAGGGCAGCCAGCCCCGCGCGCTCAATCCCCCGCCGGACGACTTCTATGCGGGAGGCGAACTCTGCAGCCGCAATGGGTTCCGCCGTTGCGCTGGTGACGTTCATTGCCGCCTGATTCCTCCCTGCTTGTGTGCGGGAGTTAGTCGGTATGCTATGCCATTTCCAATGAAGGTTAGGCCTTGACATATTCCATATAGGAATAGGCAGCGGCCGGGAGGACGCGATGGTGGATGCTGGGCGCAGTCTTCTCTCGCGGATCAAAACCCGCCACCTGGTGCTGCTTCTCGCGTTGGATGAGCACCGTTCGGTACTGCGCGCATCACACGCATTGCACATGACCCAGCCCGCCTGCTCGAAGCT
>JAFAHH010000722.1 GCA_019237355.1 Acetobacteraceae bacterium
AAGCGCCGCCCATGGCTCGGCCGCTAGCACGGCGACATAAGCTCCAATCCCCAGCAACAGCGGCAGCACATACTCTGCCGGCACCTTGAAGTTCTTGAAGCTCCAGACTGGCAGGGTCGACACAAGCAGCAAGGCTGTGCCAGCCATGATCAGGGCCGAAAACAACGGGAATTGTGAGGCACGCACAAGCGATTCGAACCCGAGCGAACCCGCCTCCAACCCGACAAACAGCGGGAACAGCACGATCCCGGCGCCCGCCGGTGCGGGGACCCCGGTAAAGAAATTATACGAATAGGCCGGTTTCGGGGCACTATCGAGCGAGGCGTTGAACCGGGCCAGCCGCAAGGCCATACACACGATGAACACCAGGCACGGCACAAATCCAATTCCGCCCGCCCGCTGCAGCGACCAGAGATAGATGGTAAAGGCCGGCGCCACGCCGAAGCACACAAAGTCCGTGAGGCTGTCGAACTCAGCCCCAAAGCGCGAAACCACCCGAAGCAGGCGCGCGAGCCGGCCATCCAGCCCGTCAATGCAGCCCGCAACCGTGATCGAGATCGCCGCCGCCGCAAAATGGCCTTCCAAGGCAAAGCGCATCGCGATCAGCCCCGCGCAAAGCCCGATCAGCGTCAGGATGTTCGGGATAATCCGGTTGAATGAGGGTCCTTTGAACCGCGGCCGGCGCCGCCGCTTCAGTCGCGGCGGAAAGCGTAGTGTGGGCCGGTGCGACAAGGAGGGCGTGTCGTCCATTCGCTCCTCAGCCCAGCTCGGCGATAACGGTTTCGCCGCCGATCATCGTTTGCCCTTCCGCGACTAACGGCCGGATCCCTTCAGGAAGATACAGATCGGTGCGGCTGCCGAAGCGAATAATCCCGAACCGGGCACCCGCATGCACGGTGTCTCCCTCACGGAGATAACATACGATCCGACGCGCAATCATGCCCGCGATCTGGACCACCACAAGATCGCGCCCATCCCCAAGCCGTATCGCGATCGCGTTCCGCTCATTCTCTTCGCTCGCCTGGTCCGAGGTTGCAATCGTGAAACTGCCATGACGATGAGCAATGCGCGTCACCACTCCGGTCACTGGAACGCGATTGACATGCACATCCAGGATCGACAGAAAAATGCTGATCCGCCATCGGGGAATACTCCCAAGCCCAAGCTCAGTGGGCGGCGTCGCTGGGGCCACCGACATCACCCGGCCGTCCGCCGGGGCCAGAATGGCGCTAGAACGGCCCGGCGGCACGCGCTCGGGGTCGCGAAAAAAAAATAGGCAAAGCAGAACGAAGATCAGCGCAAGCCAAGCCAGCCATCCCGCGAAGAACCAGCCGATGACGATCGCGATTACGCCGCCCACAATGAACGGGCGACCGGCTTCGTGCGGCGGCGCCAGTACAAGACGCAACGTATCTCCGAACGTCATTGCCTTACGTGCTTCCCTTTGCAATAGATCCTGGCGGAGCGGCTTCGGTCCGGAGTATCGTGTCCAAAAGTGCTGTGACTTGAGGTGGAGTCATCGCAAGGCCTTACCGACCGCCGATAACCGAAACTATGGAGATCAGGGCTTCGATCTGAAGCCCTCACGGTTTAGCCCAGCGCCGCCCGGTCGTCACGGCGCGCAAGCCGTGTCAGCAAATACTCCACCTCCGCACGCGCAGCCGCCGAGAGGGTGGCACCAGGCTTGCGCTGCGCGTCGGAGCCAAGGATTCCGCGCCGCATAAGCACATATTTCCTCACAGCAAGCCCGGCCCCGGGTTGTTGCTCGTATCGAATGAGCGGTAGATGCGCATCGAACAAATCGTGCGCGGCCTCACGCTGGCCTTGCTCTGAAAGCCGCACCACGTCGACGAGCATATCCGGGAAGCAATACCCGGTCATTGCCCCGTCGGCGCCGCGCTCCATTTCGAAATCGAGGAACAGGCCGCCATTACCGCACAGTATTGCAATGTGGCGCATCGTCCCGTCTCGCTCGAAGCCGCGCAATGCTGATATCTTCTCAAGCCCCGGCCAATCCTCGTGCTTCAGCACCCGGCAAGAAGGGTTCTCCGCAACAATGCGGCGAATCACCGCCGGCGACATCACCACCCCAAAACTCAGCGGATAATCCTGAATTACGAACGGAACATCCGCCCCAATGGCCTCGGCGGCTTGGGCGTAGTAACTAACGATTTGGTCGTCTGTCCGCAGCGAAGAGGGCGGCGCGATCATGACGCCCGCCGCGCCCGCATCCATTACGGCTTGGGTGAGCGCGCGCATCGCCGCAAACCCCGGTGCAGAAACCCCGGCCACGACCGGAACGGCAACGCGCCGAATAATGTGGGCGGCGAGAGAAACGGCTTCCTGACGATCGAGCTTCGGAGCTTCGCCCATTTGCCCCAGCACCGTTATTCCGCTCACGCCGGACGCGATGAAAAAATCGGCCATTCGGTCGGCTGATGCCTCATCGATCCGGCCGTCGGGCTGGAACGGCGTGGGCGCGATCACATAAACGCCTCTGGCGTCGCTCGTCAGCAGCATCAGCCATTCCCCCCTTCGCGCGCCCATGCCTCGTAGCGCGCCTTGTTCTCGGCATTGGGAGGGTAAAGGCCCGGCAAGGCGGCTCCCTGCTCGACCTCGCGCATGATCCAGGCCTCGAGCCTTTCCTGTTCGGCGGCGATCGCCGCAACCTCTTCTGCCAGAGAAGCAGGGATAAGCACCGCACCGTCGCCATCGGCCACGACGAGGTCGCCGGGAAAGACGGCGACCCCTCCACATCCGACCGGCTCCTGCCACCCTACGAATGTCAGCCCGGCCACGGAGGGTGGCGCGGCCACGCCTTGGCACCAGACCGGCAACCCGGTCGCCAGCACACCCGAGCCGTCCCGCACGACCCCATCGGTCACCAGCCCAGCCACGCCGCGCTGCCTCATGCGGGCACAAAGGATATCGCCGAATATACCAGCATCGGCCACCCCCACCGCATCCGCCACGGCTATGCAGCCCTCGGGCATGTCCTCGATGGCGGCGCGGGTGGAGCGCGGCGAAGACCAGGATTCCGGCGTGGCTAGATCTTCGCGCGCCGGCACGAAACGGATCGTGAAAGCCGGTCCTATGATCCGGGCCTGGCTAGGCCGCAACGGCCTCGTGCCGCGCATCCAAACGCGCCGGAGACCCTTCTTGAGAAGCACTGTGGTCAGCGTTGCCGTGGATACCTCAGCGAGCGTCGTACAAAGCTTGGGATCGAGACCCATGGGTGAATCCTTGTCTGCAGGACCCGCGGCGATGATTCCGCTGGCCGCTCATAAACAGAGCACAAGGGGGCGGCGGCTGGCAAAGATGCTGCCAGCCGGGTCAGTTTATGCCGTGATATGCCGCATGCGACGAGGGATCGTCTAGGCTAGTATCCGATCTTGCTCGCCAACTCTTCGCGCCACCTGAGGGAGGCCGCAACCTCGAAAGCGTGGCCGGTCCTGCTATCCAGCACCTCAGGTTCCGCGTTGCAGTCGCACATCATAAGTGTGCGCACCCGGTCAAGCGCATCTTCCGGGTGTTCGTACGTCGCTAATTTGCGGCCATTGACAAGAAGCTCATAGCTCATTTGCCCGTCCCATTCTCGATGTCTTATCGATGCGGGCGGTGGCTGGCTATTTGCCTGCCTTAGGAGATACCTCCGTCTCTCCACTTCTGTCCGCGGACAGATACTAGCCCAAGTAATGGGCGCCGGCGATCAACTCTATTTGAATCGTTTCAAGCGAAATTCCAGAAATGAATACTCGGCCATATTTACATGTCCTTCGCTGATTACTGTTCGGTAGGATGAGCTGCTTTGCTTGCTTTCTCCAGTTTTGACACTGCATTTCGGTGCAAAAAAAGAAGAACGGTACAGCTTTCCACTCCAGCTACGCGAGCCGATCCATGGACCGGCGACCGTTCTGAAATCTTTAATTATTGTCGCCGCATGAACCTGACTGGTCGTGAATAGGCGCTCAGGCACGTTTCCCCGAAGTAACCAGCCGAGCTTCGAGCGGATCGGGCTGCTTGCCTGCATCACGCGGCCGGGCTCGCTAGTCCAGCCCCCAGCGTGATCGCGCCGTCTGACGCCCGCCAAAGCAAAGCTAGAGCGCCTCCGGTCAGGATGGAAGCACTCTAGCAGTTTGCTGAAAAACTGAAACAGCGCAGCTCCCGGCTTGGTGTGAGCAAAAGTTATGCGATTGTTTGAGGCTGTTCGCGCCTCCCATACCGGTAGTTTTCATTCCGCTGACGTTGCATTCCAGCGATCGCGACAGACTCCTCCTATGCCAGCGCAATCAGCTTGGGGAGCCGGATCAGGTTGTAGCCAATCAGATTGAGTAGGAAGTCGCCGGCCACCCGGCAAATGCCGCGGTGCTTGG
>JAFAHH010000198.1 GCA_019237355.1 Acetobacteraceae bacterium
CGCGCAAAGGCAGACGAAGGAGGCTGAAATGGGCACTCGCGCGGTCAGTACCGCCCCGGATGATCATCTCAATACCGATATTGCCGCGCGCACCGACTCATACTTCACCCGCACCAAAGAAGTCGTCACCCGTTACGGCGATGTGCGGGTCACGTACGCCGTGTTCTTGCGTCGCCCGGTTATCTCCGCGCCACGCTTAATGCTCGATTGGCTCGAGAGGGTTGCTCGGGTTCGGAAAACCCGGTTCGATTTTGACCTCGTCTACCCGGAAGGGAGCTGGGTCGGAGCAGGCGAGCCGCTAGTTTACATCAGCGGAAGCTTGGTGCAGCTATCCGAGTTGGAAACGATCCTGCTGCAAAAAGTCGGGCCTGCCTGCGTCGCTGCACATAACGCTTACCAGATGTGCCTGGCCTTGCCCCAAGTCGAATTTCTCGCCATGGATGCCCGCCACTGCGCGGGGGCCGAGATGCAAGATATGATGGCCTACGGCGCTGCCGTCGGCGGCGCGGCCGCACAGCGCGAAGGGGCCAAGGGCTTCACCGGCGGCGCCAATGATGGAACGGCGCATTGGTTCGGTGCCACCCGCGGCCGGGGCACAATGCCGCACTCATTGATTGGTTACGCCGGATCAACCCTCCGCGCCGCGGAAATGTTCCATGAGACCTTCCCCGATCTGCCCCTCACGGCGCTGACCGACTATTTCGGCAAAGAGGTTACTGACGGCCTCGCCGTGTGCGCTCGCTTTCCAGAGCTCGCGGCGGAAGGGAAACTTCTGATCCGGCTCGATACGCATGGCAGCCGGTTCCTCGAAGGTCTCGATCCGGCCGAAAGCTATTCTGTGCTTGAGCGGCATGCGCCAGGCGCCATTCGCCGCTACCGTAGCGACACTGAGTTGCGCTATCTCATCGGAACGGGTGTCTCAGCCGCGGCAATTTGGCGCATGCGCGACGCGCTTGATTCGGCCGGATACCGCAACGTGCGGATCGTCGCGTCCTCGGGGTTCAGCGTCGAAAAATGCCGGGTTATGGCGGACACGAAGGCCCCGATCGATATCGTTGGAACCGGCAGTTTCCTGCCAGAGATCTGGAGCGAGACCTACGCCACCGCTGATATCGTCGAATATGACGGGGTACCCAGGGTAAAAGTCGGCCGCGAATTCCTTCTCCGCCGCCGAACCGAAAGCAAGGCCGCGGTAAGCTAGTCTCGTATTACAATTGCGAATCGGCTAACACCTCAATTCGGTTTGCCACCAAAGGGCCCATACTCTGATCGATTGTCGGCTGTATCTGCCCCCTCGCCGCTGTTGGGCGACCCTGCCGGCGGAACCGGCGCCGCCCGGATCAAGTTCGGAAGTCGAGAAGGTCGGTTGCCCGTGCGTGTCATCGGCCGCTACAGCGCAGGACTATAATCGCCGCAACGCTGGCGCTTTTTACCGTGACCGGAGATCGTGCAAAAACGCAGCCCGTAACGGGAAGGCGAATTGGTGCACCAGGTAGCTACAGTTTTAGCGCTTCTTTTTCCCAGTATCCACGGATAAACGTGGCAACCGCGAAATGTTCGTTATCCCCCCAGAGCAGGTTAAGCACCTTGGTGCCATGCCAGATCACTTGTAGTCCGTAGGGAAGAGTCGGCACCACACGCTGCCGTTCGAGGGCATGGCGATATCCTGGCGACAATGCCTCTCCGGGAAGAAGTTCGTTGAACGGCGTCCAGTGGACAAACCCCCAAGGGCCCATTTTCAGCACGACGGCCCGGACTGGGCCATGCAGATCCTCTAGCGTGCCGCGCGCACGAATCAGGCGTAGAAGATGGTCGCGGATCACGAGGGCGCGATCATCATTCGATGCAACAAGCCTGAGACCCACACGTTTCCGTTCCATCTGCCGGCTCTGGCACAGGGCTATTATGGGCGCCGCTCGTCCCTGGGGGGTATTCGTGTCAGCCACGCAGGCGCCGGAATGTTGCAAATTTCCGTGTCGACATCCCATACTTTTCGCAAGTCTGTAATGTCATCCCCGTGAGCGCGTCCTTGAGGGCTACCACAATCCGCCGCCGCTCAGTCTCCTCAGACCCTTCGCAGAATCGGGCGACAAAAGCGGCCAACGTCTCCCTGCTGCCACCAACTACAGCATCGACGTAAGCCTGCAGCATGTTGAGATGAATCCTATTCGACAGTAATCCTGTCTGATTACCGGCTACGAACTTGGACGAGTTCAAATGCATAAGCACCTCCCGCTGAGCTGAACCTGCACGGCCGGATCGCCAACGATGACCGACCAATTTGCTTTTCATTGTCTATTCGGATTTCGTTCTGCTGGTCCTAGCCAGATTCAGCAAGACACGGTCCCGTTTCGCGCCAAAACTATCTGGGCGTACCACGGCTGCTCAACGCATGCATTCCGAAAGATGCATCCAAGCTGCCAGAGCATCGTTGAGCGCTGCCCGAGCGGTTAACTCGTCGACCCAGTCCTTTTCGTCGAAGATCTGTGCGGCATCGGCAAGGCTGGAATTGATTCCATCGCGGCTACCGCCATGCAGATTATAGATTCGATCATTCCGCCTCTCGGCCACTGCGAAGCGCCCGCCTCGCGCCAGCAACAAGTAGTTTTCGCGTTCCATCGCGATGGTCACAGCCGCCATTGGTTCACCCCAAGCGCCCTTAACCGCGAGGGCTCCTCTGATTAATCTTGGCTTTGGGTTCTACCAACCCGCGAAAGTGATATCGCATGCCGCCGGAAAGTTTTGCCGGCCGATTCGAGATGCTTTTGACGGCCGGATCGCGTGGAATTTGCAGAACTGACTCAATACATCAGGTCAGATGCTGGCTCATTCAAGGCCTTGGCAACTAGAATCAGGCCGGTGCTGCTCGTGATCACTGGCTTGGGGTGGCCTCGTCTAAAGACTGCCGTGCGTCAAACTCGCTTGCGACCTTGTGCGTTTGGTCTTGCTGGCGCCCATCCATCCTACAAGGCCGAGGTCAGCGTGGATTGCCGCGCGTCCTCCAAGAGTGGGCTAAAGAGACGATCCGGCCATTGTCGGTCTGGTGCGCACGGAAGCGGCGATAGGACCAGAGGTCTTGGTCAGGAGATCAAGTGACTCATCGTCATCGTATTCAGGGGCCAGTGCATAATCCATGTAGTCGCGCGCAGCGGGATCGCACTCGATGGCTCTCTTCAGCTGCGTAAAATGCCAGATCGCACGCCCGAGAACAGCCTGCTTGCGCAGGGTCTGCCAAGCGAAGCGCGGCCAAAAGGCCCAGGGATTTACGCGCGGAAGACCGGGGCGGCGCTCTGAGGGGTGCTTGAGACGTAATATCCCGCTCTGGAGCGGATGAACATTCTCCAGCCGCACCGCCATCGAGAATGCTAGCAGCACCGTGGCTAAGCGGCGCATTGGAACACCGGTTGCCGCTGCTCGACGCATCGGCGCTTCTATGTGTTCCGGTGTGTAATACAGCGACCAAGCCTCGCGATAGACTGCTTGCCACTCCTCAGTGCTCATCCTTGGATGGGCCGTACAGACATGTTCAGCGTCGTATTTGTTGAGGTCTGGGTCCATCGCGGTGCCGCTTTTCCAGAGGATCTGGTGATCTTCGGAGCCGAGAAGCGGGGTCAGGCAGAAGAACTCAAG
>JAFAHH010000390.1 GCA_019237355.1 Acetobacteraceae bacterium
CCCGGTCCCATTTTGCGCGCAAAATGGGACCCGGTATCCTTGTGCACGCCCACACCAGCGCAATGCGCGTGTAGAACTTCCATGCTCGCTCCTTCGAATCGCGGCAGGGAATCCCCGTTCGGGGAAACCTAAAAACAGCGCTCGCGGGCAACTGGACCCGCCACGCAATTCGGGGTCAGCGAAGCCGGTAGGAGGCTCAAGCCATCGCGCTCTAACCGTAAATTAACGGCTCAGCGTGAGAATAACCCGGCGCCGCCAAGCGTGCCCGGCGGCGGGAAGTGGAGCATTGCATGCAGCACGCGGAAGCCGCCTCACTCGGCCGCCGTACCGCGATTGGCGCGATCTGGATGATTGCCTGGCGCCTCACGACCCGGCTCCTCGGCATGGTCAGCACTCTTGTGCTCGCGCGCATTTTGATGCCGAGCGATTTCGGGTTGGTATCCATGGCCACCGGCTTTGCTGCCGCAATTGAGGGGCTCTCAGCGCTCGGACTCGACGATGCCTTGATTCGCAATACTGAAGTCGATCGCAGGCTGTATGACACCGCATTTTCCATGCAAGCCATACGTGCCCTTGCGAACGCCGCCATCGTGGCCCTGATGGCCGGCCCGGCGAGTGCATGGTTTCAGGAACCGCGCCTGGTGCCGATCCTGCTTGTCCTGGCTGCACTCACCGCGCTCTCTGGCTTCGAGAATATCGGGACCGTCGAATTCCGCCGGAATCTCCAGTTCAGCAAGGAGTTCCTGCTGTTCTTCATGCCGCGAATTGTCTCTGTAGTCTCGACCATAACGGCTTGCTTACTACTGCGCTCTTACTGGGCGCTGTTAATCGGCACCACGGCCTCCAAGCTGATGCGGCTGGTCACGACTTATCTCATCCATCCCTACCGGCCGCGGTTTGGGATTGCGCGCTGGCGTGATCTCGTCGGATTTTCCTTCTGGACGTGGATGACCGGGCTCGCGACCCTGGTGTGGGAGCGATCCGACATGTTCATAGTCGGCCGTGCGGTCGGGCCGGAGACACTAGGCTTGATGATTGTCGCCGGCGAGATCGCCACCATGCCAATAACCGAGTTCGTCAGCCCTGCAACCCGCGCACTCTATGCGGGTGTGTCGGCAGCCTGGCGGAACGGTGCCAATATTGCCGGGTTTGCGTTAGCGATCGCGCTCTGCATGTTACTGCTGACTTTGCCGCTGACCATCGCCGTCTCCGCCGCATCCGGCCCAATTACCGATGTTCTGCTCGGCTCTCGCTGGCTTGCGGCTCAACCGCTGCTTGCAATCAGCGCCTGGTATTGCGTCTTCTCCGTGGTGAGCCACATTTGCGGTAGCGTGCTGAACGCGAGCGGACGGGTGCGGGAGAATTTCTTCGTACTGACGGCTGCGTCGACGGCGAGGATCGGCCTTGTAACCACCACCGTACTGTTTACCCAGCGGCCAAGCCCGATCGTCGTCGTGGGGGTTGTCGTCGGCATGATCGAGGCGCTCTTTTTCACCGCACGCATCATTCAGCTTGATCGCAAGTCAGAGAATTTCCGGGCTCAGATTCGCCACTACAGGGATGGGGCAGCGCGGATGGCTTTGTCGGGGGCGGCGAGCATGGGACTGCTCTACTACTTGAATATCGGGTGGACGTCGGCTGGTGATGCGACCATAGCGGCAATCCTCAAAGGCGCTTTTGTCGGCCTAACGGCGGTTGCGAGCTTCGCTGTCACTCAATTTGTGCAATGGTCCATTGCTGGCTGGCCGAACGGCCCCGAAAGCCGCATTGCCGAGTTGGTCGCCTCCTTCATCCCGCCGCGCTTTATCCGGCTTTGGCGGCCAAAGCCGGTGTAGAGCGCGATGGCTTGAAGACGGAATGGTCGGAAAGCCTGAATCGCGCTTCGAAGCCGACCCGAGTCGCCACAGTAACTGCCGACAATACCGAAGCGTTGACGCCCGCGTCCATGCGTCCCGCAATGCCGGGAGCGCGCTCCGCTTACGATCAGAAGCGTCACGATGGCCGCCGCCAAACCCACTATGGCGGCCATACCCACCGACCGCGGAAACAGGGCAGTCAGGCTTTCCGGCGATCGGCACCCCAATTCGCTCGCGAAGTGGGAACCCGAGTCCGCCTTCGAGCTATCGCGCTCTACGCCAAGCGCCCAAAGCGTGTCAGCGCGCCGGAAATCAGCTCCATCTGCCGCGCTAATCGCAAAAATGCCTCGGGGCCGGTTGCAGGGCGGCGCGGCGGCGCCTGGCCAGCCAGTACCGCGTCCATCGCTCGCTCAAGCCAATCTCGCCAGGTTCGAACGGCCTCCACGCTAACCCCATCCTTGATCGCCGGGTTGATCTGCAGCGCGGCCAAGCGTCCCGCCATTCGGCGTAGGGCAGCATCGATCACCATCACCGCTTCCAGTTGCTCCCGGCCAGTGATCTTTGGCTCTAGCGAAGCGCGCGAGATTGACACTTCAAGGTTGTTGCTTGCCAGACCCGCAGCGCGCCGCGCTGGGTCGATCTGCTCGTCCTCCGCCTCGCCGAGCAAAACCTTGAGCACCAGATCCGCCCAGTCCCGATGCGCTTCAATGGCTTTGCGCACTTCCTGAACTAAGCGGTTCGGCTCCCAGCTCGGCCATAATGCCAGACACGCTACCAGCGCCAGGAGCGCGCCAATTGCCGTATAAAGAATCCGGATTCCAGCGATCACCCATTCGCTCGTATCGGGCTGGTTTAGTTCCAAAAGCAATATAATCAGTGGCGTCAGCATGACCTGGAATAAGCCGAAGCTGACCTGCCGCAAGGTGAAGGTGAGGGTTGCGAAAAAGAACACGGCGGCCGCTAGTGCGAGAGGGGTCGTGCAAACCAAGCCCAGAAATGCCGCGATGACACCGCCCAGCACCGAACCGCCAATTCGTTCCAGCACCCGGGTGACCGTCACGCCGAAATAAGGCTGCAAGGTCGTGACCAGGATGATGGTCAGCCAATGCTCATAGGGCCGATAATGGGAAAGGGTGAAGGCCAGCGCAGGCGCGGCAGCCATCGCCGCCCGCGCGGCATGGCGCAGCGCGAGCGATTGCCAATTAAGATTGGCCAAGACTGGCGTGATAAACCGTCGCAGGAGGGGGCTGCGCTCGCCAATGCCGCTATCGGGCAGGTAATTGGCCGGAATCGCCAGTGTCAGCGCGATACGGAGGCGGTCGGCAATGGCCTCCATAATGGGTCGGAGGGACTCCGGCAGCGCCGCTGTTTCAGCCTCGATCATATCGATCGTGGCCGCTATCTGCCGATTCGCGCGCGTACTGTCCGTCAGGATTCCGTGGGCAAGGGCGTTCAACACGGCACGCACATGCCGCATCACCAGGTCGGGATGGGTGTGCCGGCCTTCGCGCTCGAGAACCTCGTCCAGGGCCAGCAACGCTGCAAAGAGCTGTTCCGCGGCCTCAACCCGGATCAGGCTTTGCGAGGCCCGGCCCCTCACGGCGCCGCGCGCTCGCACCGTATCCAATACCATGCCGCGGGCCTGCTCGATCCGGGTGCGCACCATGCTTCGATGCTGGCGAGCATGCTCCGCCCATTCCCCTGGGTTCGCGATATCGAGCATGCGCCGCAAATCATCTACCAGCCGGGCCAGCGCGCGATAGGCTTCGGCCACCATGCGGCGCGCAGGGAGGAACGGATAGATCGGCCAGAGTACCATGGTTACAAGGGTGGCCCAGAATGACCCGGCTAAGAAATAGCCGGCGATCAATCCCGCTTGTGTTCTATCGAGCGGTTCATCCAGGCCCAGGATGGTGATAACACTCAGCAAAGTGCCCATTTGCAAGCCGGCCTGTCCCCAGACCCGGGCGAAGGAAGTAATGAACAAAGTGAGGCAGGCAACCGGCAGTGCAACGGGGAGCCCAAAGCCGCGGATAAGTCCCATACTGGCCCATAGCGCAGCTCCGAGCATGGCGAAGGTCAGCAAAGCGGGTACACGCCGCTGAATTGGGCCGCCGGCATCACACAGACAGGTGAATAGGGCTGCCAAGGCCGCCTGCATCAGCAGCGGCCAGTTTAGCCATTCATTGGCCGCCACGATCAAAGCGGTCGAGAACGCGGCCCGGACGCCTTCGGCTAGCCGGATCGCGCTGAGATCGGCGGTGATGCCTAGTTTTTCGAGCGCCCGGCGAAGCGCGCGGGTCGGCGCGATCTGGCGGGTCGCTAGATCGGGCGTAAGTCGAAAGTTCGTGAAATCGAGGAGCCGCAATGCTTCAGACGGTTCGATCTCCGAGTGGGCCCGAGGAAGCTTGCAATGCCGCCTGGGCGGCAGCAAGGCGGGCCACCGGCACCCGGTACGGGCTGCACGAGACGTAATCAAGCCCAACCCGCTCGCAAAAAGTGATGCTGGCCGGGTCGCCGCCATGCTCGCCGCAAATACCGAGTTTCAGCCCGGGATTGGCAGCACGGCCCCGTTCGGCAGCAATGCGCATCATAGCGCCAACTCCTTCGATATCCAGCGAGACGAATGGATCCTTGGCTAATATGCCCTGGTCGACATACTTCGCCAGGAACTTGCCGCTATCGTCGCGCGAGAGGCCGAACACGGTCTGTGTTAGATCATTGGTGCCGAAACTAAAAAAGTCTGCTGCTAGGCCAATTCCATCCGCGGTAAGCGCCGCGCGCGGCAGCTCAATCATCGTGCCGACGCTGTAGTCCACCCGGCGCCCGGCGGCCGCGAATACCTGCTCGGCGACCCGGTCCACCTGCGCGCGCGTGATCTCCAGTTCGCGCTTGATCCCAACCAGCGGGATCATGATCTCGGGCACGGGCGCATTGCCGGTTTCCTGGGCGACCTCGAGCGCCGCCTCGAAAATCGCGCGAGCCTGGGTCTCGTAGATTTCCGGATAGCTGACTCCAAGCCGGCAGCCGCGGTGACCCAGCATGGGGTTGGCTTCGGCAAGCTCCGCGGCGCGCCGGCGCATGGCCTCCACATCGGCCCCGAGCGCCTCGGCCACTTCCTCCAATTCCGCCTCGGCATGGGGCAGGAACTCGTGCAGCGGCGGATCGAGCAGCCGGATCGTCAATGGCAAGCCGGCCATGATGCGAAAGAGCGCAACGAAATCACGGCGCTGGAACGGCAGCAGTTTCTGCAAGGCAGCGCGGCGGCCTGTCTCGTCATGTGCCATGATCATCTGGCGCACGGCCGTGATACGGTCGGGATCGAAAAACATATGCTCGGTACGGCACAACCCGATGCCTTCCGCACCAAACCGGCGCGCTGTTTCGGCATCGAGAGGCGTTTCGGCATTGGCCCGAATCCGCATTCGCCGGAATCCATCCGCCCATTCCATCAAGGTTCCGAAATCGCCTGAAAGCGAAGGCTCGATCATGGCGACGGTGCCCGCGAATACCTCACCGGTCGCACCGTCGACGGTAATTGTGTCGCCAGCCTGGAGTGTCATCCCTCCGGCCGATAAGGTCTGGGTCCCATAATTCACCGCGATGCCCCCCGCGCCTGCCACGCATGGCCGGCCCATTCCGCGCGCAACCACGGCCGCATGGCTGGTCATGCCGCCCCGCGTCGTTAAGATGCCCCGGGCCGCGTGCATGCCGTGAATATCCTCGGGACTCGTTTCGATCCGCACAAGAATAACGCTTTCGCCCTTAGCAGCCCGGCTCTCGGCCTCGTCGGCGCTAAACACGATCACCCCAGAGGCAGCACCCGGGCTTGCCGGAAGGCCTTTGGAGAGCAGGGTACGCCGGGCGTTTGGATCAAGCGTGGGATGCAGGAGCTGGTCGAGCGCGGCCGGGTTCACGCGTCGGATGGCCTCTGCCCGATCGATCAAGCCTTCTTGCGCCATTTCGACGGCGATACACAAGCTGGCCGTTGCCGTGCGTTTACCGCTACGGGTTTGCAGCAAATAGAGGCGGTTCTTCTGAACCGTAAACTCGATGTCCTGCATATCGCGATAGTGTTTCTCGAGTAACTGGCGCACCCGGCAGAGCTCGGCGTACGCCTCTGGCATCGCTTCTTCCATCGAGACCTCGCCGGGCTTGGCGCGGGCTTTCGAGAGCGGCTGCGGCGTGCGGATACCCGCTACCACATCCTCCCCTTGCGCATTGACGAGGTACTCGCCGTAAAACACATTTTCGCCGGTAGATGGATCACGCGTGAAACAAACGCCTGTAGCGCAATCTTCCCCCATATTGCCGAACACCATGGCTTGCACACTCACCCCTGTGCCCCATTCGGCGGGAATATCATGCAACCGGCGATAAGTAACGGCGCGCGGATTCATCCAGCTTCCGAACACAGCGCCAATCGCGCCCCAAAGCTGCGCTTCGGGCCCTTGCGGAAACGGCTTGCCCGTTTCCTCGAGAACCATGTCCTGATAGCCTTCGACGACCCGGCGCCAATCATCGGCGCCGAGTGCAGTATCTTCGATAGCTCCTGTCTCGAGCTTGATCTGCTCGATGATCTCTTCGAAACGGTGGTGATCGACGCCGAGCACCACGGATCCGAACATCTGGATGAATCGGCGATAGCTGTCCCAGGCGAATCGTGCATCGCCCGACGCAGCCTGCAAGCCTTCCACCGTCGCATCGTTCAGCCCAAGATTAAGCACGGTGTCCATCATTCCGGGCATTGAGACACGCGCGCCCGAGCGGACGGAGACGAGCAGCGGCCTCTCTATGTCACCAAACCGCAATCCAACCGCTTCTTCGATACGCGACAGACCGTGCTTGACTTGCTGCTCCAGCCCATCCGGGTAAGTTTTGTTGTTCTTGTAAAAGGCCGTGCAGACCTCTGTGGTTATGGTGAAGCCCGGCGGGACGGGCAGGCCAATCATAGCCATCTCGGCCAGGTTGGCGCCCTTGCCGCCGAGCAGGTCACGCAGATCTGCACGGCCCTCATTCAGGCCCGCGCCGAAGCTGTATACCCACTTGGTCATCGCGTGCTCCTAGCCCTCAATCTTGGAGAAATCGGCAACCTGGTCCATGACGGAGCGCACCTGGACCAGCAAGCAAAGCCGGTTACGCCGGCGCTCGGGCTCCGGTACATTGACTGTGACCCGGTCGAAAAATGCGTCCAGCGGGCCCCGCAATATGGCCATGGCTGACATGGCAGCCGTGAAGTGCTCGGCCGCGAGCTGTTCGGCGATCACAGGAGCAATCTCATCCAACAAAGCGGCCAGGACCTTTTCTTCGTCCTGCACCAGCAAAACGGGATCAGCTTCCGCCGAGTAGGGGCCGTCTTTCCTCTCCTCGATGCGGATGATGTTCGCAGCGCGGCGGTAGGCTACCAGCAGATTAGCGCCGTCTTCAGTCTGCAGAAAGGACGCGACAGCATCGGTCCGCGCAAGGAGGCGCACGAGATCATCATCCGCACCGGCCGCGAATACTGCAGCCAGAACGTCATACCGCTTGCCTTCAGAACGAAGCTGCACCCGTAGCCGTTCGGCAAGGAACGCGAGTATCTCCTCTGTGCGGACCCTCAGCGCTGGGTCGGCGATCACGGAACCCTCGATGCCCGGATCGGCCGAAACGTGCAATTTCTCGAGCTCCCGCTCGACCTCGACCAGCCTACCAATCCTGGTTTTGATGATACTTCGTTCGACCGAGTCGCCCGCATCGTCGAAAAGCTGCCTTAGATGCAAGCGCAGCCGGTGGTCACGAATGATACGAATCACCCCGAGAGCAGCGCGCCGGAGCGCGTAGGGATCGCCGGATCCGGTCGGTTTCTCGCCGATCGCAAAAAAAGCCGCGAGCTGATCGATCCGGTCAGCTAGGGCGATGGCAATTGAGACCGGTGGGATTGGTACCGGGTCCGCCGCCCCTTTTGGCAGATAGTGATCACGGATAGCGTCGGCCACCTGAGGGTCTTCCCCGTCATGCAAGGCGTAATAACCGCCTATGGTGCCTTGCAAATCAGGGAACTCGCCGACCATCCCAGTCACAAGATCCGCTTTGGCAAGAAAGGCGGCACATTCGGCTAAAACCGGATCAGCGCCAACCAAAGGAGCGAGGATTACGGCCAGGCTTTCAAGCCGCTTCACGCGCTCACCTTGGCTGCCGAGTTTCGCATGAAACGTCATACTGTCGAGCTGAGGCACTCGCGCTGCCAGAGGCGTGCGCCTATCGGTATCCCAGAAATGACGCGCATCGGCGAAGCGCGCCTTCAGCACGCGCTCATTGCCAGCCGTTATCACCGCCCCGCCATCTTCCGCTTCGATTCCGGCTATAAAGGCGAAGCAAGGGGCGCCCGCCCCGTCCGGGCCGGATAACGCAAAATAACGTTGATTGGCCCGCATCGAGACCTGCATGACTTCAGGCGGCAGGTCCATGAATCTGGGATCGATCTGCCCAATGAGCGGCACCGGCCATTCCACCAGCCCCGCCACTTCATCCAGCAGGCCGGGATCCTCGACCAAACGCAAGCCTCGCTTGCCCGCCTCATCAGCTATTCCATCAGCGATAACCTGCTTACGCTCCTCCGCATTCGCTAACACCCAACGTACCCGAAGCTGTTTCTCCCACTCGGCGCAGGATGAAACCGGGAAAGCGCCGGGTGCGCGGAAGCGATGTCCCTCGGTGACCTTATCGGCATAGAGCCCATGGCCGTCATCATCGCCCTCGCGCAGATCAAAGGGCACCACCTCGCCGCCGAGCAGGCAAATGATGCGCCGTAACGGCCGCACCCACGCGAATTGGCTCGCCCCGCCCCAACGCATCGATTTCGGCCAAGGAAAGCGGCGCAGTAACGGCGGCATTGCCTGGGCGACCAAACTTGCAGCGGACCGTGCTTCAGTGGATTTATCGAGAACCCAGAAATCCCCCTCGCGCCGTAACTGATCGCGTGGTGCACCGTGCTTGCGCAAGAACCCGGCCAGCGCTTGTTCCGCCGCATTCACCCGCGGCCCGCGCTCGGTGGCGTGCGTGGCCGGTATATCGGCCTCCAAATCGGCCGCGAGCGCGATACGCCGCGGTCCGTAAAATATGCGAAAGCCGCGCGGCTTGAGCACTGCGAGTGCATCACCCACCAAGCGCGCGAGATCCTCAGCGCCGCGACGTTGCATCCGGGCGGGAATTTCTTCGCTGAATAGCTCAATGAATAACTCGGGCATGGGTTACGCCTTCAGCGCCGGCTCGATATCGGTCTGGGCGAACTCCTGGACTTTGAATAACAATGGCTCCCCAACGCTTCGCGCCAGACCGTACGCGAGGCAGTCACCAAAATTGAGCTGCGCTGGCTGCTTCGATCCTTCACCAAAGCGCTGCCAAGCATCCCGCGCAATAGCGGCCTGTGCCGCCGTTACGGTGGCGAGGGAAATGGAAAATTTGTGAATGAATTGGTCGAACCGAGTAGAAGCAATATTATCGCCTCTTCGGTCGATGACCATGGCCGCCTCGAGCCAGTTTGCGGCCGAAATCCGCCGTTCAAGCGCCTCAGCCATAGCCTTGGTGTAAATCGCCGCATCCGGTTCTGCCAGCACCACAAGGGGGGCGGAGGTATCGATGATCACGCCGGCAGCCCGTCCTCGCCATAAAGCCAACTATGATCCAAACTCGGTCGCTGCCGGATGTGGGCCCGGATCTCCCGCCCGAGGGCGATCATCTCCTCAAGGAGGCGTTGCTGGTTTCGCACCTTGCATTCTCGATCCAGCCGCTCACGAAGAGCGAGGGTAACCGCCGTCGCGAGGCTCTCGCCGGTGACGGACGCAAGCTTTTCTGCAAGTTGGGAAGCTTCATCATCTTCGATCTTTAGCGGCATGCCTTGGCTCTCTCCTAGATGACCTCGCAGCGAACTTCTAGGACTTAGGTGTCCAGATCACTTCGGGAGTCCCGTCTTCATTATAAAGCAAATTACGCATCCTCCCCGGCAAGCCAGCCCTCACAACATCCCCGGGCCAAGCTCCGCACCCTAGCAATATAACTCGCGCGCTCCGCAACGCTGATCACACCCCGCGCATCGAGCAGATTGAACAAATGGCTCGCCTTTATGCACTGATCATAGGCTGGGAGCGGCAACCCGGCATCCAGCAGCGCTCCGCATTCCTGCGCGGCATCGTCGAAATGCCGGGTCAGCATCGCTGTATCGGCTCGTTCGAAATTATAGGCACTATATTCCCGCTCAGCCCGCAGGAATACATCACCATACGTCACGCCACGGCCGTTGAAATCCAGATCGAACACGTTTTCCTTGTTCTGCACGTACATGGCCAGGCGTTCGAGACCATAAGTCATTTCGAAACTCGGCAGCGCGACTGGAATTCCACCGACCTGCTGAAAATAAGTGAACTGACCGATCTCCATCCCGTCGCACCATACTTCCCATCCCAATCCCCAGGCGCCGAGTGTCGGGCTCTCCCAATCATCCTCCACGAAGCGGAAGTCATGCAGCAGCGGATCGAGCCCGATCTCATGGTAGCTCGCCAGCAAAAGCTGCTGCGCGTCTTCCGGCGAGGGTTTCACGATCACCTGATACTGGTAATAATGCTGCAAGCGGTTGGGGTTTTCCCCATATCTCCCATCCGAAGGCCGGCGGCTCGGCTGCACATAAGCGGCGCGCCAAGGGTTGCGGCCAAGTGCCCGCAAAGTGGTGGCCGGGTGGAAGGTACCGGCCCCCATCTCCATGTCGTAAGGCTGCAAGATCACACAGCCCTGCCGGGACCAAAATTGGTGTAGGCGAAAAATCAAATCCTGGAAGCTAATATCGCCCGCATGCATCGCTCGTAATCCCTGATGGTGGCATAAAGCACCCGCCCACCCCCGGAGCAAGAACGCGCGTATGATTTTCGACAACAAGGACCGGGTGGGTCTCCTCCTCGTGGCCACCACAATTGCCGGGCTGCTTGCCTACCGGGCCCATTATGTAGAACCGCGCGAATGGGTGGGAATTTGCGGGGCCAGCAGCAGCCTCGCTTGCGCGCCCCGCGCGGCCTTGCTTTGGCTGCAGCATTATCAGCTCTGGGGATTGGGGGCACTGGTACTGGGCCTATGGTCGTTCGTCCGCGCGCGTTTCCCGGTCGCTGTGGCGGCAGTAGCGCTGGGGGTCGCGGCAGTCATCAACTACAACGCGAGCTGGGGCATGCTCGGTGCGGCGCTCGGCGCCTGGACTTGGATTAGGCGAGAGCGGGCCCTAGCACCTGGGCCAAACCCTAGATCATGATGGCTCCAGGTCGAAGCTGTGTTGAGCTAGGATGCTCTTTTCAAGAGTGCGATTCAGGCTTTGCGGCGATTGGGACCCCGATTCCGGGTCCCGATTTTTGCGCGCAAAATAGGACCCGGCGCTCGCGAATTGCGAACCCGAGTCCGCCTCAAGCCATCGTGCTCTAGCCAGGAACGGCGCTGCCAGCAGTAGGGCCCCTCCATTCCAAGCCAATGACTGCAGGTTCGCGGGCCCTTCCGCGATCGCGCTTCCAATCGCCGCGCCAGCCAGGGTGCTGCCGGCCCACAGCTCCTCCCGACCGCCTCCGCCGCGAGGCAAGTCCCCGACCACCATCCGGGCAAGGATCGCCACGAGCGGCACGGCAAAGACCGGAAGAGGGAAGTCGCGATAGCGGGGATCGAACAATAGGAGAAGCTGCATTACGGCGGCAGTCCAGACAAATACAAATGATAGATCGTGGAACAACCAAACTTGCCACCTCCGGTCGACTCGCAGCATGAACAAACCCCGGATCGTCTCGGTTGCGTCGGCACCAGTCCGGTCCGGAGGCAACGGCCGCCCGGCAAGCAACATGGCCACCCGGCGCATCAGCAGCACCGCCAACAGCGCCTGCCCGGTGAGGTTCACCGCGGCCGCAAGCAGGAGATGATGGTCGTAGATCACCGGCACCGTCCCTGACCAGGCGTAAACCAGGGCGGCACCCAAACTCATTGCCAGCACAGCAAGCCAAATCTGCAACCGGCCGCTCAGGCCCGGCCAACTCATGAGCGTGCCCCCCAGCAAGGCCAATCCGGCCAGGGAAGACGCGATTGCCTTCCATGCCCATCGGGGGTCCTCCGTCACCAGGCCGGCGGGAGGTAGTTTCGTGGAGCGGCTCCAAAGGCCCCAATTGGCTCCAACGGTGCCTTCGCTTTTGTATTTCCAACCCTGGTCGAACGCTTCGATCAGATTGTAATCGAACCCTTCCTGGTTTGCTAACTCTATGAACCGCCGCAGGAAGACAGCCTGGTTGACCCGGCCGGGTGCGGCATCGCGGCGCCAACGGCCGCGGCTTGGCCATCCGGTCTCGCCAATGGCGATGGGCTTGCCCGCAAGTAAGACCTGCATCTGGCGGTAGACCTCATGGACATGTCCGACTGCCGCATCGATCCCGGTTGGATTGTCCTCCCAATAGGGGAGGAGATGAATCGTGATGACATCGACGTGAGCCGCCACTTCCGGGAATTGCCGCCAAAATTCCCACACATCGGCATAGGTGACAGGCTGCTTTACACGGGCTTTTACCTGGTCGAGTGCAGCGATGAGTTCACCGACTGCGAGATCCCGGCGTAGCAGTACCTCGTTGCCGACAATCACTCGCTCGACGGTCTGTGGATGCGCGTTTGCGATTTCGATCCCGCGTGCGAGTTCGAGCGCATTCTTCGCCCGGTCAGTGCCAAGCCAGATGCCGAGCCACAATTTCAACCCATGCCGCTCGGCGATGGACGCAAGGTCATAATCCCCGCTGCTCGCGGCATAGGTGCGGATCGCGCGCACCCGGCCAGCAAGCATGGCAACGTCTTGTTCCACCTCAGCAGCCGAAGGGAATTTATCGCTGAGCGGCGATTGCCCGTCGCGGAACGGTGCGAACGATACCGAGTTGATTCGTGTGCCGGCCAATCCAGGGTCGGCTGCCTGCGGCCGGTTTGGCCACCACCAAGCGAACGTGATGATCGCGCTCAGAAGCAATAAGGGTAGGACGAGGACCGGCGCAGGACGGGACATTTGCACCGCAATATCTGAGGCCTGTTTGCGGTGAAATCACGGCAAGGAGATTGAGCAGATGAGTATGGACGGCCTGGATGATGCGACGATTCGCGAGATCCTCACCAACACCCGGCGGGTGGCGGTCGTGGGCGCTTCCAGCAAGCCGTACCGCCCATCGAACGGGGTTTTGGCGTTTCTCGTCCGCCGTGGGTACGACGTGACCCCGGTCAATCCGGGATGTGCTGGGCAGCAGATTCACGGCCGCACTGCCGTTGCCTCCTTGGCCGAAGCCGCCCCTCTAGACATGGTCGATGTATTCCGCAATTCGGCCTATGTGGCGCCGGTGGTAGATGAGGCGATCCGGCTAGGCGCCAAAACGGTTTGGATGCAGCTTGGTGTTATTGATCAGCAAGCGGCCGACAAGGCCCGCCGCGCCGGGATTACGGTGGTGATGGACCGCTGCCCGGCGATCGAAGCGCCCCGGCTTGGGCTCCTTGCCCATCATTAACCCCGGTGTGCTTGAACCGCGCACCGGGGGGGCCACATCGATGCAAGGACGGACCGCAGGGGACTCCCGATGACCAGCGAGGAACGCGATCTTATCACCCGGTTCATCGAGCGCATCAGCGGCGCTCAAGGCACGCCGGGGTTCGGCTCGGCGCCGGGGGCAGCACAACCGCTGCCGCCGATCGACAAGGACGCCGACGCACTCATTGGCGAGCTGTTTCAGAAATACCCGGAAGCCCGCTACCGGCTTACGCAATACGCCTTCGTGCAGGAGCAGGCCCTAGCCGCCGCCCAAAGCCGGATGAAACAGCTCGAGCAAGAGCTCCAACAGGCCCGGCAGGCCGCTCAAGAAGCGCCGCGTAGATCCGGCGGTTTCTTCTCGAACCTATTCGGCGGGGGGTCGCAGCCTTCGCAGCCCGGATCAGCTTGGGGCGGCGCCCAGCGTTACCAAGGTCCCCCACAACAACCACCGGCGGCCTACCCACAACCACAATACGCCCCGGGTTATCAGCCGGGAATGTTTCAGCCCTCCGGAACCGGCTTCCTGGGCTCGGCGCTGCGAACCGCGGCTGGCGTCGCAGGCGGCGTGGTGCTCGGGAATGCGCTGATGGATATGTTCTCCTCCCACTCGGCCCACGCCGCCGGATTGGGCGGGGCAGGGCTTGGTGAGGCGGGGCTTGGTGGGGCGGCTGGGGCCGCCGGTGCGGCAGCAGGCCCGTGGGGCGCTCCTGGCGGGGGGTCCGACCAAGGCTATGTGGATCAGGGCGGCTGGAACACCGATGCTGGCACGCCTGATCAGTCGTCCTGGGATACCAGCAGCAGCGACCAAGGCGGGGGCTGGGACACTGGCGGCGGCGATTCTGGGTGGGATTCTGGCGGAGGCTGGGATTCCGGCGGCTCGAGCGACAACACGGTCTAAACGTCTTAGCGTCAGAGCGCGCTCGGCGTAGTCGCACAATTCGGCCTGAGGCCGGCAGAACCTCGCGGCCGAGAACCTGGTAGATCGTCCAAGGACAGGCCTCGGGCAGACGCGGGAGGCCCGTCGCTTCCTGAGCCCACTCGCGACCGACTCGCGATCATGCAAGCTGTTTGACATTGCCGGGTTCCGGAGCTGAACCGGGGAAATGGTGGGGTCCGAGATCCCCGGGTGCAAGCAGGGCCAGCAACCCGTCCTACGCGCCAGCGTTCGCGCAACATGCGGATAGTGCAGCAGATGAGCCACCTGTTTCGTGACATAGTGCACGATTACCCAAGATATTGGGGAATTCTGCGCGACGCGGCTATCGGCTACTGGGACGACAATGCCTTAAGCCGCGGCGCTGCGATTGCCTACTACACGATATTTTCGATCGGCCCCGTGCTACTGATCGTTGTGGCCATCGCGGGCTTCTTCTTTGGAGAACAGGCGGCGCAAGGCGCCATATTGAACCAATTGACCGGGCTTATGGGCCACTCAAGCGCCACTGCCATCGAGGGCCTGATCCACAGCGCGCATCAAAAAGGCGCCGGGACCGCTGCCACGATTATTGGCATAATCACGCTTCTGCTCACGGCCACTGGCGTATTCGCGGAAATGCAAGCGGACCTCAACGCGATCTGGAAGGCTGCCCCCCAAACGAGCGCCATTACAGCCTTGATCCGGGTGCGAATGGCAAGCCTGGGCCTGGTGGGCGCGCTCGGGTTTCTTCTTCTTGTCTCGCTGGCTGTTAGTAGCGGGCTTCAAGCGGCCGCGAGTTATCTGCATACCGTGAGCACGGTCTTCGACGTCGTGCTCCGCATTATCACTTTCCTCATATCGTTTGCCCTCATTACCGTGATGTTCGCGGCAATCTATAAGGTGCTGCCCGATAGGCAGGTGGAATGGCGCGACGTGCTAACGGGCGCAGTGGTCACCGCTCTCCTGTTCACGATCGGCAAGTTCCTGATCAGTCTTTACATCGGCGGGGCCGCCATCGCCTCGACCTACGGCGCCGCCGGGTCGCTGCTCGTATTCTTGATATGGGTTTATTACTCGGCGCAGATTTTCCTCTTCGGCGCGGAATTTACCCGTGCCTTTGCCGAGACCAAAGGCAGCGACGCGCCTGAACACCAGCAGGTCGGGATTCCCGACCAGCCGGGTGATATGAAACCCACGTCTCAGGTAGGATCGGTCAAGCCATAGCTGCTAACCGCCTTACCGTATGACAGGGGCTAGAGCGCAATGGCTTGAAGCGGACTCAGGTTCTCAATTCGCGAGCGAACTGGGGTCCGAACCGTCCCAAAGCCCGAATCGCGCTCTGAAAACCAAAGTTCCTAGAGCATAGCAGATCGTCGCTGACCATCTCGGTCGGCGGAGGTGCCGGGACCCTATCGCACAAGCGCTGCGACCCCCAAGATGCGCGCAAGCAAAGACTTAGACCAGTTTCAGGCTGCGCAGTCAGCCTCAAGCTGCTCTAGCCGCGGTGCACTGTCTCTGGGGTTTTTGCTGTTCTCTCGACGCCTGGGCCAGCAATAGAGTCGGGGGCCTTGGTGGCACTCTCCTCCATCGAGACGTCCGTGCCCTCATCCGCCATATTTTTTTTGAAGGCTTTAATGCCTTTTGCGAAGTCGCCCATCAGCGTGCTGACCTTGTTGCTTCCAAACAGCAACAACACAACCAGCAGAACGACGATCCAGTGCCAAATGCTCAAGCCGCCCATACCGTCCCTCCAGATGGAAACTCAGGCCCAGCAAAGACATGGCGTAGTGGCACGGCCGGTGCAAGCGGGGTTTCCTCGCACGAGGCTTACATAGCGGCAACTTGTGCCCAGCATAGGGCA